>JANPGU010000356.1:0-4810 GCA_031424095.1 Gammaproteobacteria bacterium | reverse complement strand
CGATGTCCAGTGGCTGCAGCACATGGCCGATGCGCTCCAATTCAGCCTCTACCTCGCCGGCCGTTACCACATGGCCGTTGGGCAGCTTGGTGAAGTCGAGCTTCACGCCGGGACGAAAGCACCAGTCCAGCGGCACCTCGTCAATGGTCAGCGCGCGCTGGCCGCCATCCTGGGTAGGGTGGAAATGCCAGGGCGCGTCCAGATGCGTGCCATTGTGCGTGGACAGGGCGACGGTCTCGGCCGCGGCGAAACCTTCGCCACCTGGCATATTGTCCATGGTCAGACCCGGGAAAAAGCGTGCGGCTTCGCCCATGGTCTCGCCATGGCCCTGGTATTGAATCTTTGGTCGCATGAACGGCGGATCGGTAATCACGTCGTTCTCGAGGTAGATGGACAAGTCCACGAATCGCCGGCTCATCAGTGGATCTCCGTGTGGGCTGCCTGGAAAGAGACTGGTAGCGACGCCAGCGCGTGCAGGGTGTTGTTGATGCGCCTTGCCGGCGCGCCGGTCAAACGGATTGCGCCGACGCGAGCCAGCATCGCCCGCAACAGGACATCGACTTCCTGCCGCGCCACCATTTGCCCCAGGCACTGGTGGATGCCGAAGCCGAAGCCAACATGCCCGCTGGCCTGTCGACCGATGTCGAAACGCAGCGGATCCGTCCAGCGTCGCGGGTCGCGGTTTGCTGCAGCCAGGAACAGCACGACTTTCGAACCTGCGGGGATCGCGCCCTCTGGTGTGTCGACTTCGCGACTGGTCGTGCGGAAGAAGGTTTGCACGGTCGAATCCCAACGCAGGCCTTCCTCGAAAGCGCGCGGCAGCAGGCTGGGTTGGTCGCGCAGCCGCTGCCACTGGTCCGGATGCTGGGCAAAGGCCAGGATCAGATTGCCGATGCCGTTGACCGTCGTGTCGACGCCTGCTGTCAGGAAGGAGCGCACGAGACGCTCGGCTTCTTCCGGCGAGCACTCGCCACGATCGGCGGCCGCGTAGACCTGCGCCCCCCAGCCTTCCGGCTTGAGGTTCTCGCGCCTGCACGCACTGGCGACCCAGGCCGCAGCCTCGCGCGTCGCAGCCTGACCACGTTCGAAGACGGCATTGCGCGGGCCAAATGCATTGAAGACGCTGGTCGCGTAGGGAATCAGCTGCTCACGACCTGCATCCTGCAGACCGATCAGGTCCGGAAAAACCGCCAGCGGTAACGCCGTTCCGAGCTCCTCCACCGCGTCGAAGCCGTCGCGCGCGAGCAAGGCTTCAACCAGGTCGTCGGCAATCGCGCGCCAGCGCGATGCTACTGCGCGCAAGGCACCGAGCGTGACAATGCGGTTCATCAGGCCACGGGTGCGGTCATGCAGCGGCGGGTCGACCTCGAGCAGCAGTGACGGCGGCCGGAATGGCGTCTCTTTCGAGAAATCTGCCAAGCCTACGCCGCGACCAGAGACGTATGTCTGCCAGTCCTTCAATGCGGCCTGCACCTCGGCATGGCGCGCCATGCCGAAGCAACCGATGGACTCGAGCCAGACTATGGAGCCGGCGTCGCGCAGCAGATCATGGTGCGCATAGGGATCAGCAAGAAACGACTCGTCGAACGGATCGATGGCCAGACGGGGGATGCTCATGGCTGGTACAGGGCAGCCCGCAGTGTCGGCGGGGTAACGACTGCTGCGAGCGCACCGCCATAGGCAAGTTTGAAAGCCAGCGCAGGTTTCCACCCAAGCGTATCGACACGCGCGGCGAACAGCACCAGGATGACGATTCCTGCGCCAAACAGCACCGCCAGTAGCGCCACCAACACTGCACGGCGCGCGAGCTGCTGCGGCAGCCAGGGGTGACGCTCGACACGCTCGACCAGTCCCGCCTTGCGCCGCCGGGTCGCGAGCAGCCCGGGCACGAGCACACTCATCAGCGCAATCATGAAGGATTGCGGCACGAAATCGAAGGCATAGTTCGCGATCCCCCACACGCGCACCGGCTCGCTGCCACCGAACAGCAGCAGGAAAAAGGCCAGGCTCAGCGCGACGTTGATGATGATGCTGATCATCGTCTCGCGCCGGACGTAGGGTCCGGCCGGGTTCATGCCGTATGTCCACCCAGCGTCTCGGCAAACCAGTCGGCAATGAAATCGCGACCGAAGGACATGTTGTCTGCCCCGACATGTTCCACGCCACCCTCGCGGTCGGTGAATATCCGCAGTTCGCGGCGCGGGCTGTTCACGAGCTGATCGTGGCTCTGGTGCGCGTATTCCACGCTGATTTGCCGGTCCCTTGCGCCATGCGTGACCAGGAATGGCACGCGGATGCGCTCCATCACGCCATTGAGGTTCATGTCGGCCGCCTTGGCCAGGAAGTCTTCCATCGAGGACGCACCGAATACCCAGTGCACATGCGCCCAATAATGCGGCACCGGGTTTTCACCTTCACGGCGCAGACGCTTTTGTTGCACCTCGGCCCAGTTGTGATTGGCACCCCAGACGGCACCGCTGGCGAAACGCGGCTCGAACGCCACCGCGCGTGGCGCAAAGTGTCCACCCAGCGAGATGCCCGTCATGCCAAGCCGCCCGGCGTCGACGCCAGGCTGGGACTCGAGCCAGTCCACCGCTTTCGACGCCCAGCGTTCGCTGTACGGCGTCGCAGGCATTCCCTGCAGGCGCAATGCCTCGCCCGTGCCAGGCTGGTCCACGCATAGCGTTGAAATGCCACGGCGCGCCAGCGCCTGGCCAAGCCGCGACCAGTAAAGCAGCTCCTTGCAGCTGTCGAGGCCATTGCAATAGACGACAGCGGGTTTCGGGCCGTCGCCTGGCGCCGCGATGAACAGCGCCGGCATGGTGCCTTGTTCCAGTGGGATCTCCACGCGGCGGACATTCTCCTGTCCAAGACGCATGGCCTCATCAAAGCACTGGCGCGCCTGCGCATAGGTTGCCGTGCGGCCCGGATGCCCCTGCCCCTGCATGCGTTCTGCAGTGAACAGATACAAGGCGGCGCGCTGCAGTTTGGCGGCGGCCGAGAAATCGCGGTGCTTCGCACGATCCTCGTCGGCAAGGCCGATCAGTATTCCGGCTTTCTTCAGCCACTCGGCGAGAAACTCGCCGGTACCGACATCTTCACCCTTGCCGGACTTTTCCCGGATGGGTGCCGACATGTCGATGATTTCGCCGATCTGGCCGCCACTCTCCAGCGCGATGGCCAGCGACAGATTCCACACATAGTTCGGAAAATATTCGAACAGTGCCATGAGTCAGACCTGCGCGGCACGGAACAGGCCAGGATCGGGCTTCGGGTGCGGCATCGTATGTGGCCCCCCGACGCCAACCTGCCACTGGTCCATGATGGCGGGCTCCGGCTTGTAAACCTGGGCCTGCCAGCTGGCATCGTCAACGTTTTCCAGGTCGGCCGTGTATTCGACCGCAAACTGATTGGGTGTGACGAAGTAGCTGAACGTGTTGTTGCCGGCGGTGTGCCGCCCGGGCCCCCAGGTTATCTCGGTTCCCGCCTTTTTCAGCCGGCCGATGCCGCGCATCATGCCATCCACGCCTTCCATGTCGTAGGCGACATGATTGAGACATGGCGGACCCGGCAGGAAGGCGATGCGATGATGCGCGTCATTGCAGCGCAGGAATGCCATGAAATCGCCAAGCCAGTCCGAGAGCTTGAAGCCCAGCACCTCGGTCATGAACTTCACCGCCGCCTTGTGGTCCGGTGAATGCAGCACAATGTGGCTGATCTTCACGGGTATGCCTTCCCAGCGGCCGATCGCGCGTTGCGGACCGCGGGCAACGTCACTGGAGATCTCGAACGGCAGGCCGTCGGGCGAAAAGAACCGAAAGCCGTAGCCGCCACCGGGCGAAGTGAGTGATCGCGGTTCGTGGATGACATGGGCACCTGCCGCATGCACGCTGGCGGCCAGCGCATCGACGTCGGCACGCGATGCGGCAGCCAGGGCAATCACGTCGATACGATTGCTTTCGTCGGCCCGCAGTCGCACTACATGGTGCTCGCTGCCACCCCGTGTGCGCAGCCAGACGAGACCATCATCGCTTGGCACCTGTTCGAGGCCCCACGTTTCGATGTAGAAGCGCTGCTCGGCCGCGAGGTCGGCAACGCCGTAGCCGACATAACGGATTTCATTGACTCTGCTCATGGTGGGTTCCTGGCTTGCGGATTCATCAGATGGGTTGGGCGACACGCTCGAACATGGCCCGCGTGGCCACGGCCTGCTCGACGCGGGGGCCGGTGCCCAGCTGGCTGCGGCAGATGGCCACGGAGGACTCGACGATGAAACGACAGCGATCGACGCGGCGCGCGTGGAACGCCGCGAATGCGCCCTCGATCGAATCACCACGCGTGAGCTCTTCCGCCAGCACGATACTGTCCTCGATGGCCATGCCAGCGCCCTGGCCCAGATGCGGCGTGGTGGTGTGCACGGCGTCACCGATCAGCACCACACGCCCCTTGTGCCACGATCCTTCCAGGAACAACCATTCCAGGGGCCGATAAACCACGGCGGAGTCATCCACGATCTGCTCACGCAGCGCGGCGATAGCGGCCGGCACGATCGCAAGCTTGCTGCGCATGCTCTGCGCCAGCTGCGACGGGTCGTAACGTGGATTGTCAGGCTCCGGTGTCGTGATGAACATGTACATGAGTGAGTCGGACAGCGGCACGAGTCCGTAGCCGATCGGCCCCTCAAAGGCCTGCAGACAGGTCACTTCGGAGGGCTTCGGGAAGTTGTAGCGCCAGACTGACTGCCCGGTGAACTGCGGCGCGGGCGCTTGCGGAAAGATCTGCTGGCGCGTGCGCGAGCTGTAGCCGTCCG
>JANPGU010000355.1:0-9342 GCA_031424095.1 Gammaproteobacteria bacterium | reverse complement strand
GCTGGTCGACCTGCTCGCGGCCGACAGGACCGTCGCACCCGCCCCGGAAAGCACGCTCAGGATCGCGCTGTTGCCAGCGGTTGCGGTGGCGCTGGGGCTGTTCCTTGTCTGCGCCGGGTTTCGCGACGATCTCGCCGCGGCGCTGGGCAGCCTGCGCTTTGATTTCAAATTGCTGCTGAATCTGGTGCTCGCCGTCACGGCGGCGGGCCTGCTGTTGCGGATGGCACGGCCGGGCAGCGCGGGAGGTGCCTGGCGCACGCTGCTGTGGGCGGCGCCACTCCTGCTTGCGGTGGGCGCCATGACCGAGCTGCTGCTGTTGCCACGGGCGCAGTGGTGGGTGGTTGCGAAGGGCTCGAATTCAACCTGGTGCCTGCGAATGATTCCGCTGCTGGCACTGGCGCCATTGCTGGCAAGCCTGTGGGGCCTGCGGCAGGCGGCGCCGCTGCGACCGGCCGCTACCGGTGCCATCGCGGGCCTGATGTCCGCGGGGATTGGTGGTGCGCTATATGCGCTGCATTGCTCCGACGACAGCCCGCTGTTCGTTGCCATCTGGTACGTGATCGCCACAGCGCTGGTGACAGCGCTGGGCGCAGTGCTGGGCTGGCGATGGCTGCGCTGGTGAGCGCACCGGCCGATGCAGCAGGTTCAGCCGGCGTAGTCGCGTTTGCCGATCTCCATGCCGTTGTGACGCAGCAGCGCGTAAACCATGGAGTAATGGAAATACACGTTGGGCGTGCCGAAGCCCTGCAGATAGTTGAGGCCGATGAATTCCATTTCGGTCTGCTTGCCCGGCGGGCCCAGCTTCAACACGATCTTGCGGTCTTCTGATCCATCAAAAGCAGAGGTTGGCAGGCTGCCGATGTAGGCGAGGGTCTTCGCGACGCGCGCCTTGAGTTCCGGGAAGGTCGTTTCGGTGTCTTCGTAGCGGGGGGCTTCCTGGTCGGCGAGTCTGGCGCATGTGCCCTTCGCCATGTCGGTGGCTATCTGCACCTGCCGCGTGAATGTGAACATGTCGGGCGCCAGGCGCGACAGCAGGATTGCATTGGGGTCGAGCTTCTTCTCCGTGACCCAGGCTTCGGCCTTGTCCAGAATCGTGCCGAGATTGCCCAGCAGCTTTGTGTAAACGCCGACGGATGCGTTGTGCATCGAAATATTCATTTCTCACCTCGAAACCTTGCGGGCCGGCATGATACCGCTACTCAGCATCGGGTTGCTGGCAGGCTTCGCATTGCACCTGCACGGGGGTGGCCTCTGCGGCGTCCATGTCCACGGCGGTGAGGGCGCCCCCCCACACGCAGCCGCTATCCAGTGCCAGCAGGTTGCGCCGCTGCAGATAGCCGAGCGTGGACCAATGGCCGAATATCAGGCGCCGGTCGGCATTGCGGCGACCCGCATGCTCGAACCACGGCAGCCATGCATCCTGCTGCTTGCGCGGCGCCTGCTTCATCTTCAGGTCGATGGTGCCATCGGCGCGGCAGTAACGCAGCCGTGTCAGGACGTTGACGGTGAACCGGTATCGCTCGCCCGGGGTGTGCGCGTCGCGCCAGCAGTCCGGCTTGTTGCCATACATCTGCGCCAGGAATTCGCGCGGGTTGGCACGCAGGGCGGCGCTTGCTTCTGCCGCAAGGGTTGCGGCCTGCTGCACGCTCCAGTCCGGAACCAGGCCCGCGTGCAGCAGCACGTTACCCAGGCCGTCGTCGATGAGCAACGGCTGCTCGATCAGCCAGTCCATGAGCTGTTCGCGGTCCGGAGCGTCGAGCACAGGCTGCAGCGTGTCACCCGGCCGGCTCCCGCGCTGCGGATCGTGATGCGCGGCCAGCAAGTGCAGGTCATGATTGCCCAGCACGGTGCGCGCGTTGCCGCCGAGTGCACGCAGGAAACGCAGCACCTCCAGTGATTGCGGACCTCGATTGACCAGATCGCCGAGCAGGAACAACTGGTCGCGATCCACGGCGAAACGCAATTTGTGCAACAGCTCTCGCAGCGGCGCGTAGCAGCCCTGGATGTCGCCGATCGCGTAACGCGCCAAGGTGTCAGTAACCCGTGGCTGCGGCGATCAATGCAATATGCCGGGCATGGCAAGTCGAAACGGCGCAATCGGCGCGTCGAAGTGGCTGCCCTGATCGGTCTGCATGAAATAACTGCCGTGCATGGTACCCACGGGTGTTTCGAGGATTGCACCACTGGAATAGCGGAAACCCTGTCCCGGACGCAGATGCGGCTGTTCACCCACCACGCCGTCACCGCGAACTTCCTGCACCTTGCCGTTGGCGTCGGTGATCAGCCAGTGCCGCCGCAACAGTCGCGCGGACTCACTACCTTCGTTGTGGATGGTGATGGTGTAGGCGAATACATAGCGCTGGCTGCCGGGATCGGACTGATCCGGTACATAGCTGGTTTCGACATCGACACGGATCTGCTGCGTCATGCGCGCGGTTCCGCAGCGCCCAGGCGCACGGCCAGCACGTCGCAGGGCGCGGCATGCAGCACGGTATCTTCCGTGAGGTTGAACAGTATCGACAGTCCATGCCGTTCGTGGCTGCCGATAACGATGAGGTCGAATTCGCCCTTGCGCGCAAAGCGCACGATTTCCGATTTGATGCTGCCCGAGCCCACCTCCCAGTGCGGCGCAGGGGAGGCCAGCTGGCCGGCGAATTCCGTCATCCGCTGCCGTGCGCGTTCGATCAGGTCCGCTTCGAGCTGCACCGCGGGCAGCAGCGAATCATTCAGCGGTTCGACGGGCAGGTATTCCACGATGTGGAGCAGTGTCAGGCTGGCATCGGCGCCGGTATTCGCTAGCTGGTGTGCGCGGGCGGCAACGCGTGCGCCATGCGGTGAAAAATCAATGACTGCCAGGATGCGGTGGTAAGAATTCATGTCACAAAGAAATCACAGCTGGACGGGCACTGCAAGTGCCGCAAGCTTTGCAAACTGCTCAGGTGTCAGCGTTTCGGGTCGCGCGGCGGGATCCACGCCGGCGGCCTGCCAGCCGCCTTCCGCGATCCGTCCACGCAGGCTGTTGCGCAGCGTCTTCCTGCGCTGTGAGAAGGCCTGGGCGACGATGGCCGCGTAAAGCGCCGGCACGGCGAACCTTGGTTGCAACAGCACCGTGACGCGCGCCACCGCGGACCAGACGCGCGGCGGTGGCTGGAAGGCGCCGGGGCCAACATCGAACAGCTTCTCGATCTGCACCCAGGGCGCCAGCATGACCGTGAGGCGACCGTAGTCATCCTCGCCCGCGGCTGCCGCCATGCGATCGATCACTTCCTTCTGCAGCATGATGTGCAGGTCGACGATGCATTGCCGGTGCTGCAGGAAATGGAACAGCAATGGCGTGGAAATGTTGTACGGCAGGTTGCCAACCAGGCGCAGCGGTCCGCCACACTGCTGCGACAGCGCCGTGAAATCAAAGTCGAGCGCATCACCCTCATGCAGACGCAGTCTGTCCGGCCAGCGCGTGCGCAGCTCCGCCGCCAGATCGCGATCGATTTCCACCGCTTCCAGTGACTCGACCCTTTCCAGCAGCCGCGCGGTGAGCGCGCCGGCGCCTGGCCCGATCTCCACCAGATGCTCCCCGTCTTGCGGGTCCACGACTTCGACGATGCGCTGCAGGACTGCCTGGTCGTGCAGGAAATGCTGGCCGAAACGCTTGCGGGCGCGAATCACGCGGCCTTACTTCGAACCAGCTGTGCCGCCAGCCGCACGGCGGACAGCAGGCTGCCATGCTCGGCCTGGCCAGTGCCGGCCAAGTCCAGCGCCGTGCCGTGATCCACCGATGTGCGGATGATCGGCAGCCCCAGCGTGATGTTCACGGCACTGCCGAAGCCTGCGTACTTGAGCACCGGTAGCCCCTGGTCATGGAACATGGCGAGCACCACGTCGTAGCTGCGCAACTGGCGCGGCGTGAAGATGGTGTCTGCCGGCCATGGACCGGTCGCAGCAATGCCACGCGCCTGCGCACGGGCAATGGCCGGCGCAATGGTGTCGATTTCTTCACGGCCGAGATGACCGGATTCGCCCGCATGCGGATTCAGTCCGCACACGGCGATGCGTGGCGCCGCGATGCCCCAGTTGCCGCACAGATCACGCTGCAGGATGTCGAGGATTTCGTCCAGGCTGGCACCGCTGATCGCAGCGCTGACCTCCTGCAGGGGCAGGTGGGTGGTGGCCAGGGCAACCCGCAGGCCTGCGGTGGCCAGCATCATGACCGGACGCGCACTGCCGCAGAGCTGCGCCAGATATTCGGTGTGGCCGGTGAAGGCCACGCCGGCATCGTTGATCACGCTCTTCTGTACTGGTGCGGTGATCATCGCGTCATATTCGCCACTGCGACAGCCGGCCACCGCCTGGTCCAGCAGCTGCAGCACCCAGCGGGCGTTGCGTGGATCGAGGCGACCGGCAACGGCGCTGACGCTGAGCGGGTGATGATTGACCGTGAATCCGGCACCTGCAAGCGCATGGAGGCCAAGCTGCTGCGTGCGTGCCGCCAGCAGCGTCGCGTCACTGAGGCAGACCACGTCGAAGTCCGCGCCTTCAGTCAGCAGCTGGCTGCCCACCATGGCGCAGATGTCAGGACCAATGCCGGCGGGCTCGCCGCAGGTAAGTGCCAGGCGCGGGCGCGCGCGACTCACGGGTGCTTCAGAGCGCCGTGTCTACGAAGGCTTCGCCACGCAACCGGCGCAACCAGATTTCGGTCTCCTCGTCGGACTTGCTCTCGCGCAGCTGACGGAAGGCGCGATCGCGCAGTGATTCTTCGGTGGTGTCGAATTGCCGACGTCCCAGCAGCTGCACGACGTGCCAGCCGAACTGTGTCTTGAACGGTTCGCTGATCTCGTTTTCTTTCAGGGAACCCAGAGTGCTCTCGAATTCAGGCACGTACGAGCCGGGACCAGCCCAGCCCAGGTCGCCCCCATTGACCGCCGAGCCACTGTCTTCGGACATGCTCGAGGCAAACACGCTGAACTCTTCGCCGTTGAGAATGCGCTGGCGGATGGCCGTAAGCTTCTGCCGTACGGTGGCGTCGTCCTGCAGCTGGTTGGTACGGATCAGGATGTGACGCGCATGCACCTGATCTTCGACGCGGCTGCCATTGGTGCCGCGCTGGTCGTTGAGCTTCACCAGGTGAATGCCAGTGGGCGTGATCAGCGGCTTGCTGACCTGGCCGGGCTTGAGGCCGACGATGCTCTCGGCCAGCACGGTGGGCAGTTCCGGTCCCTTGCGCCATCCCAGCGCGCCGCCCTCGAGGGCAGTCTGGCTGTTCGAATAGGCGATTGCCAGGCGCGAGAAGTCTTCATTGCCCGAGCGTTCGTAGATGTCCTGGGCACGCTTGGAGATCTCATCCACCTGCGCCTGCGTGGCGTCCGAAGGAATGGCGAGCAGGATGTGCGAGATGTTGTATTCGTCGTCCGCATTGGGCAGGCGCTTGAGTCGCTCGATGAACTGCTCCAGCTCCCGCGGCGTGACATTGATGCGGGCCAGTACTTCGCGCTGGCGCAATGTCTGCAGCGTGATTTCCTTGCGCAGGTTGTCGCGATAGGAAGGGTAATCAATGCCCTGCTGCGCCAGCGCGGCAGGCAGCTGCGCCAGGGCCAGGCCGTTGCGCTGCGCCATCTCGCCCAGTGCGGCATTCAGCTGTTCGTCGGAAATCTTCAGTCCGATACGGCTCGCCCGCTGCAGCTGGATCTCCTGCACCACCAGGCGGTCCAGCACCTGCTTGCGCACCACGTCAGCCGGCGGCGGCGTCTGCTTTTGCTCGCGCATGCGCTCGGTGATCATGGTGGTCTGCTCAGTCAATTCGCTTTCCGTGACCAAGCCGTCATTGACGATGGCGACCACCCGGTCGAGCAATACACCGGTTTTCGGCGCTTCAGGTTCGGCGGCGAGGCCGAGGCCTGCAATCGACAGGGCAAGGCAGGCCAGGATCGGGCGAAGCATGGAGAATTCCTTGAATATCAGTGAAGTCGCGTCAGCGGGGCGCGCGGGTGGAGTATCCGCGAATGGCCTTTTCGAGAAAAGCGTCTGCAGCCAGTCCGACATTGGACAGGCCCTTGAGTTCCAGCTGCAGGTAGAAGCTGCGGTCGCGTTCGCCCGAGCGGCGGCTGACGTAGTCCCGGGCCAGCGCCCGCAGGTTCCAGCAGCAGCTGCTGTACTCGAACCCGGCGAAATGCTCGATGGACTTGTTGTCCCGCAGCGAATACAGGCTGCGGCCGTACACCCGCCAGTGGTCCGCAACGGGCCAGGCGGTGGAGAAATCGGCCTGCTCCAGCCGATCGCGCTGGTACCGATAGCCGACGTTGACCACGCTGCGGGGCGCTGGCTGGTAGCGCAGCTGCACCTCGGCTTTTTCCGTGCGTGATGCCTGCCGATCCCATTGCAGGCCGCTGCTGACGTTCCAGTTCTTGAATGCCTGCAGCTCAACCTGTGCAATCAGGTCGGAGGTATTGCCGGTGGGCGGCGGTTCGTCCGGGAGCCGCACCCGCGGAGTGCGGAAGTAGAAGATCTGCCCGATGGTCGTCGACAGGAAGCGTGTGCCATTGCTGCTGCTGTACAACCGCGTCGTCACGCCGGCGCTGAGCTGATTGGCGTCGCTGATGCGATCGATGCCGGTATAACGATTGGTCCGAAACAGCTCGACCCAGTTGAGATCCGGCTCGGCCGTATCGAACACGGGCAGGGCATTCTGCTCCCGATAAGGGGCGTACAGATACATGAGTCGCGGTTCCAGCGTCATGCGGCGCTGGCCGCGGCGGCCGCTTTCCCGCTCGAACTGCAGACCACCGTCGATGCTGAGAATCGGCAGCGTGCGGTTCGGCGAGCGGTCTTCGCCCGGCAGGGTATCGGTCAGTCGATACTGCGTGGTCTCGAGCGTCGCCGAGGGCTTCAGGAAGTATCCCGCGCCTTCGAAGTTGAGGCCCACCTGCGGTGCGGCGTCGAAGCGCCACCCCTGCACATCGTCACTGTGCTGGAAATACACCGCCTCGCTGTTGAAGCCATAGTTCAATGGCAGAGTTCCCGGCAGTGTCCAGCTGCCCAGTGCATAGAGTCGCGGCAGCTCCGTGTGCGGCCGATCGATCTGCGGCAGGTCCTGGTCCAGCGTCTGGAAGTTACGCAGGATCATGCCCGTATCCAGATGCTCGCCACGGAACGACAGCTGCAGCCGGCGCGGCAGGAACGCGATGCTGGCGCCATCGGCGCCCTGTGAAAAATCCTCGAAATAGCGCGCATCGCTGACGTTCTCGGCATCGATGGACAGGCGCCAGTCGCGCCACAGCTCATTGACAGTGTTCAGCTTGAGGCGGCTGCGCGTCTGATCGGACTTGCGGTCGTTCGGCAGGAAATTGCCATCAACCTGTCCGTGGCCGTTGCGCAGCAGATAGCGATACTCGGCGTTGATGTCGATGCCGCGACTTGTGTAGTAGGTCGGGGTCAGCGTGAGATCCTGCTGCGGGGCGAGGTTGAAGTAGTACGGCACTGCCAGCTGCACGCCGCTGTTGGACGAACTGCCCAGACTCGGGAACAACAGGCCGCTCTTGCGCGCGCTGCCCACCGGGAACGAGATCACCGGCAGGCGGATGATGGGCACTCCGAAGAATTCAACGCGGGCATCGCGGGCCGTGCCGACGCTCTTCGTGGTGTCGATGGAAACGCTGCGGGCAGAGATCTGCCAGTCGACCTGTCCTTCAGGGCAGGTGGTGTAGTGCACGTCGGAAAGTTTCAGCACGCCTTCCTTGCTCAGCGACAACGAACCGGCCGCGCCGCGCGCCGGTCGCAGGGGCAGCTCGAATTTCGCGCCCTTGAACTCGGCATCACCGCCGACGAAGCTGCCGGTGTCGCCCTGGACGACGATCTGCGGGTTGCGATATTCCACCTTGCCGCTGACATCGATGCGACCCTCGGTGGCGTTGCGGACAAGGCGATCGGCACTGAGCTGATGCACGCCCTGCCGGACCGTGACGCCGTCACCGAATTCGCCATTCCCGTCCTTGTCGAGATGCAGCGTGCCGGTGCCAACCTCGAACGGTTCGTCGGGAGTCAACGCCGAACCCATCGGCTGCGACGGCCGCCGCGAAGCCGCATCGTCCGGGCAACGTGGCAGGTCGTAAGGATTGGCCAGCTCCGCCGCACGCAGCAGCGTGCCAGGCAGGCAGGTGGCGACAGCTGCGACGGCGGTCAGGAAATGGCGGGGCATGGGCATTGAGCGGCCGATTATAATGTCTGCAGGCCTGCCCCATTGGGCGAAACTCCTGTTCATCTACCGTTCATCAGGATCATGTCCGACGACCCCCGACTTGAAACTTTGCGCCACTGGCTCGCAAGCCAGGGCGGATTCGACCTGCAGCGCATCGTTCCGGCATCTGCCGACGCCAGCTTCCGGCGCTATTTCCGTCTCGGGCGGATCGACGGCACAACCTGCATCGGTATGGATGCGCCACCGGACCACGAAGATCTGGCCACCTATCTGCGGGTGTCGGAACTGCTCGAACGATGCGGCATACACGTGCCGCATGTGCATGCCTTCGACACCAGGCTCGGCTTTGCGGTGCTCGAAGACCTCGGTTCGACGCACCTGCTCACGGCATTGAACTGCGGTGGTGATGCGGGCCAGATGTATGCCGATGCGCTGCGCACGCTGGCGCAGCTGCAGCTGGCGGGAGCCAGCGCCTCGCTGCAATTGCCGGCGTACGACCGCGCGACCTTGCTGCGGGAAATGCAGCTGCTGCCCGACTGGTATTGCCGCCGGCACCTGCAGTTCGAGCCAAGCGTCGGCGAGCTCGATCTGCTGGCACAGACCTTTGAATTCCTGATTGCAGAAGCGCTGGCGCAGCCACAGGTATTCGTGCATCGCGACTACCATTCGCGCAATCTGATGATCACCGCGCAGCGTTCGCCGGGGGTCATCGATTTCCAGGATGCGCTGCGCGGTCCGGTGGGCTACGACCTCGCGTCCATGCTCAAGGACTGCTACGTCGAGTGGCCGCGTGCGCGCGTCGAGTCCTGGATCGCGCAGCACCGCGACCGGTTGCTGGCCGGTGGTGAGGCGGGAGCCGCGCTCGCGGGGCATTCCCTGCAGCAGTTCCTGCGCTGGTTCGATCTGGTCGGCCTGCAGCGGCACATCAAGGTGCTCGGCATCTTCGCGCGTCTGTTCTGGCGCGATGGCAAGACCGGCTACCTGGCTGATCTGCCCCGCACTCTCGCGTATGTGCGTGCCACGGCGCAGGCCTATCCGGAACTCGCCGCCTTTTCGTACTTCGTTGAACTGCGCCTCGTGCCAGGTCTCGAAGCTGCGAATGAGCGCGCCCTGGCCAGACACACGTGAAGGCCATGCTGCTGGCAGCAGGCCGT
>JANPGU010000354.1:0-8540 GCA_031424095.1 Gammaproteobacteria bacterium | reverse complement strand
GGATTCCTTCTTCCAGTGCCACGTCGATCCATTGACGCATGCGATCAAGGTAAGTCTGGCTGCTTGCCTCGATCAGGGCATTGAAGCCCACCGGCTTTGCGGTCAGTGAGCGGATGTGGCGCAATCCCGCGCGCAGTTCGTGGCCGTGCACGTAGGTGAGCGAAATGGGCTGCACGATGCCGAGGCCACCGGCCTCGCTGACCGCTGCCACCAGCTCCGGATTGGAACAGGGATACATCGGTCCGCAGATCAGCGGCACGGCAACGCCGGCGTGACGGGTGAAGATCGTCTCGATCACCGCTGCAACCCGAGCCGCCAGCGCACAGTGGCGCGCGCCACGACCGCACCGCTGGGGTCGCGGCAATCCACGGTCACGTCGAACTCCACGTCGCCCGTGACCACCGGCGCGACAACACGGCTCACCGCGCGAATCGTGCCGCGCGCCTTCTTCAGATACTGCATCGAGATCTGCGTGACGATGCCGCGGGTGCCATCAGGCAGCCCGGTGAGCAGCGCCAGGCCACTGGCCTGCTCTGCAACGTTCAACAGTGCGATGGCGTGGACGGAACCCAGGTGCTGACGATTGGCACGACGGTCAGGTATTTCGACCTCGGCATGACCCGGCGCGAGCACGCGAACATGCGGCCGGACCGAACCGGAATACGGAACCCGCCAGCCAAAAATTCGCGAGAACATCCAGGTGCCACCGGGCACCGGACGCAGGCGTTGCCACAGTTGCAGCAATGTTCTTCCTGGTGAGCGCATCGGCGGTGGGCCCTAGCGACTCGGTTCCACGGATTGCGGCGAGAGGTATTGCGCCAGCGCAGTCAGCTGCGTATCGGTGATTTCGGTCTTGCGGAATGGTGGCATCACCGAAATGCCGTTGCGGACCCAGAAGCGCACGAGTTCGGGTGTAAGGTCGGTCCATTCGCGGATCACGCCGGGCTTCACGCCCTTGTATTTCACGGTGAGCGCGTTGGTGCCAGGATGGTGCAGACCAGGGTCGTGACAGTGGCTGCACCAGCGCTCGTACACGGCGCGACCGGTGTCGTTGGCGGGCTCGGCGGAGCGCACGGCGCCCGCACAGGCCAGCGCAAGCAGCGCAGCACAGACGGCCTGTGACCAGAAGGATCGCTTCATCGCCGACCACCCCGCAGGTGCTTCGGCCAGATGTCATAGCGACCCGGCGAAAGGATCCCTTTCGGATCGATCGCGTCTTTCAGGGTCTCGTGCAGACGCATGAGTGCGTGATTGTTGAACGAATAGACATCCATGACTGCCTTCTGGAACACGGGCGCCGTGCGGTACTCACCCCAGCCATGGCTGCCACCCACTTCGATGAGCTTGCGGAAGCCGTCCAGGTAGTGCTTGTTGGTGGCAGCGTCTTCCGTCACGGGTGTTGCCAAAATGAAGATGAACGCCCGCTCCCAGAAGCAGGCGGGCATGGTGAACGACTGGAACAGCGGCATATCCAGCTCACGAGCGGCTTCGCCGAACACGCGGTTGGCCTCGATGATGGCCTCGCCAGTGCGCGGGATGATGGGCGAGAACCACATGTGTCCATGCGATGGCGTGGGATTCCATGGCGATCGTGCACCGATCGAGAAAGCCCGCAGGGAAGGCACTCCGAACTCCGGCTCATGGTGCGCGAACGCCTGGTCGGTCTCGATGGGCAGTTGCAGACGATCCACTTCGCGGAAGCTGGCTCCCTCGATGCGCCGGAAATGCCGTTGCGTCGCCTGCCACTGCGCCTCGATGACCTCCATGGGCCCGTAGTAGCTCACCCACAATTGCCAGTACGGGATGCCGGTGCGCATGCCATAGGCTTCGAGCTGCGACGAATAGCCCAGTTTCGCCTCACGCAGCAACGCCTGATGTTCTGGCGCAAGACTGGGAGGGCCTGTTTCATTCCACAACTGCACCTGACCAACCGGGGGATAGGCCAGCAGTGGTGTTGCGATGTCGGGAAAGCCGGTGACGATGCGGGCGTTTTCCAGGTAGTTGAGCGTGTCGACCAGCGGTGTCAGATCCTGATATCGCGGTACGCTGATCGTGCACCGCAGATACGCTTCCGGCTCCGGCATCAGCCAGAATCCCATCTTGGTGACGATGCCAAAGTTCGACTGCGAGAAGATGCCGTCGAGCAGCGGCCCACAGCCGGACTTGTACTGCTGCCAGGTCGTGGCGTTTGGAATTGCGCCCATGCCGGTACGCAGCAGTTCGCCGTCTGGCAGCACCACTTCCATGCCGCAATGCGCGTCGAAGTGATTGCGGTACTGCGCCATGGTATAGCCGCCACCGCGGTCGATGGCGTTGCCCAGCACGCTGCCCCAGCCCGGATCCGGACAGTCGATCCACAGCTTGAGACCGCGCTCGCGGATGTGGTTGTAAAGATCGAAATAGCTCACGCCCGGTTCCACGAGCGCATAGGCGTTGCGCTCGTTCACCTCCAGGATGCGGTTCATGCGCTTCAGGTCGAGTACCACGCTGCCGCTGTACGCCGGAGCGGCGCCGCCATAACCCAGGTTCCGGCCGGTGGAAATGGGGTAGAGCGGGATGCCGTAGCGGTTGGCGATGCGCACGATCTGCTGCACCTTCTCGGTGCTGTCGGGCGCCAGCGCAGCTGCCGCGAGCAGTTCTCCTGGCTGACCCTT
Source organism: Gammaproteobacteria bacterium (assembly GCA_031424095.1). GTDB lineage: Bacteria > Pseudomonadota > Gammaproteobacteria > Steroidobacterales > Steroidobacteraceae > ZC4RG30. The sequence continues at coordinate 5,886 of JANPGU010000354.1, read as the reverse complement.
CAGCGGAGAGTACGCATCGCGGTATAGATCCAGATCCGCGTCACTGCTGAATGTCCACTCCGCGCCGATGACGCGTTCGAACTCGCTCATTGCGCGCCGGAAGTCGGCCTCTCGGATGCCTGGTGGTGTCTTCATGCGCGAAGCTCCGCTGTCAGTGACCATGCAATGAGTTCCGATGCTTCTGTATGGCGCGCACGGGCGATCCAGTGGTACCCGCCGGCGAGTTGACTGAGGCACAGCCAGCCCCGCGCGGTGGTGATCCCCGCCATCTGACCGCGACCCGAGCGCCACTGTTGCTGCAGAGTGCGCTGCCAGAGTTGCGTGAGATCGCCGTCATAGCAGCTGATGCGGGCGCCGCGTGCAGAGGCTGCGTCACCGAAGTGCTGGCTTGCCGCGAAGCGCGTGTCCACGAGCACGTGCAGGACAAGCGGCGGCTCGGTGCCCATGCGGATGAGAGCTTGCGCGGCTGCAGGCAACGCGCTCGCGAGGCTCAGCGACTTCAGCATGAAATCACGTCGGAGCATGATTCTTCCTTTACTGCGCGCGGCCGGCTCGATGCCGGTCTCAAGCCATCATAGCCCAAGCCCGTTGAATGCGGGCAGCAGGTCCGTTGCGACGGACGAAGCGGATCCTGCAGTACGGGCTACAATCAGGCGCACAATTGAAAATCGAGGGGTGGGCCATGAATTCAGTTACAGCGTTGTTCCAGCGCGTTGCCGCGATCTGCGTCCTGGGCTTGATGGCCGCCCTGGCGCAGGGACAAGCCCCTGCAGTCGATGCGTCGGCAGAAGACTGGGCCGCGCACGCGCTGAACCGCTATCAGGTGGCCGCGAATGTCACCTACCTCACGGCCGCCAACTTCGAGTCGAAAATGGATATCTACTCACGCCGTGGTGCAACGACGCCGCAGCCCACGGTGGTGTATTTCCATGGCGGATTCTGGGCCGCGGGCAGCAAGGAGGGCGCGCTCTTCTCGTTGTTTCCGTGGCTGCAGATGGGCTGGAACGTCATCAACGTCGAGTACCGGCTTGCGAAAGTCGCGCCCGCACCTGCCGCAGTGGAAGACGGTCTGTGTGCCCTGCGCTTTCTCGCTGCCAACGCAAAGACCTACAACATCGACCTCAATCGCATCGTGACCTATGGCGAATCCGCTGGTGGCCATCTCGCACTGACCAGCGCGATGATTCCCGAAAGCGCGGGACTCGACCGCATCTGTGCTGCCAATGCGCCGGTGCCCAAGGTGGCCGCTGTGATCAATTTCTACGGCATAACAGATGTGCCCGATGTGATCGATGGGCCGCACAAGGCCAATCTCGCCGTTACCTGGCTGGGAAGCCTGCCAGACCGTAACGAAGTGGCCAAACGCGTTTCGCCGCTGACCTATGTGCGTGCTGGTCTGCCGCCCATCATGACCGTTCACGGCGACAAGGATCCGACAGTGCCTTACGAGCATGGCGCAAGACTGCACGAAGCGCTGACCAGGGCGGGTGTGAAGAACCAGTTGCTGACGATTCCGGGTGGTGGTCACGGGCAGTTCAAGCCGGAAGAGCGAACGCGGATCTTTGCGACGATCCGCGAATTCCTTGGCGCAAATGGCTTGCCGGTGGTCAATCCCTGACCCAAGGCCCGGCAGCAGGAGCGGTTCCCGATGATCGTGCAAAACGCCTGGTATCTGTCTGCCTGGTCCAGCGAGATCAGTGTGAAGCCAACGGCTCGCAGGATCTGCAATGAGCCAGTAGTCCTGTTTCGCACGCTTGCGGGCGAAGCTGTTGCGTTGATCGACAGCTGTGCCCACCGCGGTGCGCCGCTGAGCCTGGGCACGGTGGTGGCAAACGGCATCCGCTGCAATTACCACGGCGTCGTTTACGGCTGCTCCGGCCAGTGCGTGGAGATCCCGAACCAGGACATCATTCCGCCCAGGGCCAAAGTGAAGAAATTCCCCCTGGTTGAGAAGGACCAGATGCTCTGGATCTGGATTGGCGATGCCGAGAGGGCAGATCCGACTCTGATCGTGGACTACCCGTTCCATGAAGATCCGGGCTGGCCCTGCCGGCAGACAATGACCCTTGTAAAAAGCGCCTTCCTCCTCATCGCCGACAACCTGCTGGATGCAACGCATCTTGCCTATGTCCATGCGGGCACGGTTGGAGGGTCGGATCCCAATGTGCACATGAATGCCAGCGCTTCCCTGCAGGCCACACCGGCGGGACTTCGTTACACGCGAATGATGCGTAATGCGCCGCCACCACCCGCCTATAGCGCCTGCGTGCCGTTCGCGGGAGCGATCGATCGCTGGCAGGAATTCGACTTCATCGCACCCAGTACGGTGTTGCAATATTCCGGCGGCGTGCCCGCGGGGTGTGATCGGGCCACTGCCGGTGCGCCGCGATTCGACATGCGCATCTTCCACACCGCAACGCCCGCCACCGACAACACCTGCTATTACTTCTATTCCGTTTCCAACGGGCACGAGACGCAGGATCCGAAGGCCACAGGGATCGTGTTCGAACAGGTCGCCGCCGCCATCGTCGAAGACAAGCTCTTCATCGAGGCACAGCAGCGGATGGTGGAGGAACTGGGCGAGCAGCGGCTGTTCGACAATGCAGCAGATGCCGCGCGAAGGATGGCCCGTCGCGCGGTTGGGAAATACCAGCGCGCCCACGACCCTGCTTGAGGAGATCCGCCACTGAAGGTCGGGGTCACAGTGACTTTTTCGTTACGGTCCAGTTGGGGTCCTTGCACAGCAGGCAGGTTGCGCCGCTAAAAGTCCGGCCGGATTGCTTGTCGCCCTTGAGCTGCCAGCGCAGCCAGGCCACGGCAATGTTCGCAAACTCGCCACCATTGGCATGCGAGTAGGTGCCGGAATGGCCGGCGCCGTGACGCGAGCCGAAAAACACGGGCACCTGCAGTCGCGCCACATCGTCGGCCGCATTGGCCATCGCCGGATCGATCTTGTCGCCGTTGATGTAGAGCGTGGGGCTGTGGATGAAGGCCAGGTCCTTCTTGGTAGTGCCGACCAGCAGCGTTCCGTCGCCGGTGCGCATTTCACCAGTGATCCAGACGCCCGAATTCCACATGCCGAGTGTCTTGACGCGAGGGTCACGCGCTGCCTCCAGCGCAAGGTTGCCGCCACAGGACATGCCCATCACGGCAACAGCGTCGGTTGTGATCCTGCCGGCGAGCGGCGACTCGTTGCGAGCGCCTTCGGCCTGCGCCCAGTCGAGCGCCTTGATCAGGTGGACCGAGGTGATGCGCGCCTGCGGGTTGCCGGCCACTGGCGCCGTCGCAACGACCAGGAAACCATAGGATGCGATGGTCGACAGATAGCCGGCAAATTCGCTGCCATCCGCGAAGCAGGCGCCATTGCCCCAGACCACGATGGGAAGGGTGTCCCGGGCTGGGAATCCAGCGAGATCGCGGGGTCGGTAGATCCTGAGGCCGGGCGAAGCGGATGGCGTCTCTGCGGCCACGGCATATGGCCCGACCACGGCCCGTGGGGCACCAGCCTCCGGCAGGCCAATGCTCAGCTGTTTGAGGTCGAACGGCAGGCTTGGCTGAGCCGCGGGCAGGGCGCCGCCCAGCACCGCACCCACAATTACCCAGATCCATCTGCCCGGATAAAACCTGTTCATGAGTGCCCCGCAGGTGATTGCTGACGCCAATGCTAGGCCCCCGAGCGGGACTCGTCTCCCGCCAGACGGCACCGACAAGGATCGGAATGTGACGCTGTCCGATTCCTGCTTTTGAACGGCCACGAAAAGGGCAGGATCCCGGTCAGCGGCCCGTCAAGGGCAACGCCCCTGATGGGCCGTATTGCACGGGACATCCGAACACCGGAACACCAGCGGCCTGCTGCAGCGCGCAGAATTTCTGCGCCTCCTGCATCTGCCGCTGGTTGTTCGCGAGTGTCTGTTCAATCGAGAGTCCGCCATTGGGGCCGTGCACCGCCACGTTCAGCCTCGGGTTCAGGTCATAGGCCTTGATGTTCGCGGACAGCGCGCCCGCCCACCAGTGCCAGGTCCATTCCACATCCCCCATGTCGCCTTCCATCATGATCCGGGGTGATGGCAGATAGGCGAACACCGCGTTGGCCATGTGCGAGTGCGCGAGCACGTGGTAAATCTCGAGGCGCTGGGTCGAGTCCTGCAATACGAGACGTTCGTCTACCGGGGTGAACAGCAGGGGATGCGGATTTCTGGCGAGGTCATCCGGAAAGATCACGGCGGGTCGTGCGATCATCTCGCGGAAGATTGTCTCATTGCCTCGATGCGAGATGACGGTGAGGCCACGCGACACCGCGGCTCGCAGTCCGGCCGTGTGATCGAAGTGATGATGGGTAACGACAAGCGCCGTTGCCTGCTTGCCAGCGGCGAGGCGGTTGGCCGCGTCGATGCGCGCCAGTGTGGCGACGGCGCTGCCATTGGCTTCGAACATCACCAGGTGATCGGCGAACTCGATGACGGGGCCACCATTGTTGTTGCCGACCCGCACATCCCACACGCCCTTCGCGAGCGCAGTGACTGTCACGACTGGCGTTGCGGCAGGCGGTGCCGCCGCGGGTGCGGGCGGGAATGCGGGCATCTGCTCCGGTGCAGGATTCAGGCGATATGAATCCACCTGGAACATCAGCGTCACCTGGCTGCGCCAGTCGATGCGGTTCATCAGGCCGTAAGGCAGCATCACGCCATCCTGAGCGACGTATCCCGTGAACCAGGCCGTCACTGCGACCTCGCCGAGATTGGCGTGCGGTACCACGCGGCGCGTCCACGCGGGCAGGTGGGTGACAGGATCCACCCCCATCGAGACGGCTGTACCTTCCGCAGTGGTGAACTGCAGCACGGGCAACCCGTCTTCCACGCTCACCGACTCCAGTCGTGCCGCGGGGTCCAGCGCTGCGCGCACGGCGGGCAGCGGATGATCCAGCAGTTCCGCACCCGACTGCTGCGAAGTGGTTCGATTCCAGTTGAGGCCAAAAGGTGCGGCAAACGGAAACATCGGAGCACGCCGCTGCTGCAGCAGCGCGCGGCGCGACGCAAGCTGGAAGGTGCGCTGGGCGTCGGCGATGGCTCGCCACTTCGGCGGCACATTGGCCTCGGCCGTGATGTTGCCGCCGCCGTCCATGTAGGCGTCCTGCCCGAAGCCGGTGTAGACCAGCGTGTCGATGCGTTGCAGGCGATCACGGCCGCCCATCGCGGTGGCCACCTGCTCGAGCAGTCGCGCGGCCGGTGTCTGCTGTGCGAATGCGGGCGTGCCGCCGCACAGCAGCGTCATGGCCAGTAACGCACCAAATACCATCTGTAACGCGTGTTTCATTTGCGAGGCTCCGTGCTGAAGTCGAACAAGTCTTCTTCTTCCGGCTTTTTCATTCCCTGTTCCCAGTATTTCTCCCACATCTGCGCCCATGGCCGGCCGTACATGTCAGGCACTTCGTACTCGATGACGCGTCCGGGTGTCAGCGGGGTTGCGGTTCCCTGTACCGGATAGATCGTCTGGATGCATTCGGTGAATACAATGGGGTTCACTTCCGCATCGGCGAAGTCGGCGCGCTTGTCCATGCGTTCAAGGATGCGGATGGGGTCCACGAGCGCCTCCGGATCGTAGAGGATGGCTTCGTGATTCACGCCGGTGAACTGGCCGCGCGCGTCGCGCAGTGTCGTGTAGATCTCGATGGACTGCATCCTGGCCGAATGCTCGAAAGCGGTATGCGAGGTCCACGGCTGGATGTTCGAGGTCCAGGTGATCAGCGTGTCATGATCCCAGAACCCGATGGTTTCCCCGTACCAGCGCGGCACCTGCTCGCCCAGGTGCGGTACAGGCCCGTCCATCCTGAAAGTGCGGCCCACGTGGATGTTGGTGACGAAGTTCATCGCGCCGCTCATGTAGATC
>JANPGU010000353.1:0-8687 GCA_031424095.1 Gammaproteobacteria bacterium | reverse complement strand
CGAAGGCATGTTGTAGGGCACGGTAATGAATACCGCTTCCACCTGCTGGATCTTCGCTGCCTTTATGCGGAAGGCTTCGAACAGCACGTAGGTGTGCGGTCGCCGGTAATTCGACGTTCGCTTCGTACCGTTCGTCAGGGTGTACTCGCCCAAACGGCCTTCGTGGTCGATGAAGGCCGCAGCCAGCACGATGCCCCGCTCTTCGTCCACGACGACGAAGCGCCTGTCCCGCAACCGGTCGTCGTAGCGGTACCAGCCGAGTTCGAACTGCGCGACGCAACCCAGGCCCGAGTTCGCAGCGTTCAGTCCCACCTGCGCATTGTTGGTGGACTGCATGCCGTCCTCGCGCCGGTCGCAGTCCGGCGTAAACTGGGTATGCAGCGTGCCATCGTTGAGTTGCAGCGTTTCGAAATAGCCGTTCGCCACGTCGATCATCTGCTGGCGCGGCGTGCGCTCGGCGGCCGCCAGCATCTCGTTCCAGACCGGCTTCACTTTGATATCCGCAGTGACAAACGGGATGCCAGCGTCTTCCGGCCGGACCACAATAGTCTCCGCTTCGGCTACCGCGCGATCGACCACCTTCAGCCGGGTGGCGTACGGCGAGCGCGTATGCGTCTCCTGCACCACGCCAAAGATCGCCACTTCTCCTGTCTGCGGATCCGCGCAGCGCATCTCGTAGTCACCGCGCGCCGTGATCGTGCCCCACAGCCCATCGTCCGGCCGCAGTTCCACGTTGTTCTCGGTGTTCCTCACGCGCGCCGCCCACCTCACCTTGCGCGTGTCGTGCGCATCGCGCGCAGTGAGGTAGTCGTCCAGCACACGGTAGAGGCAGGTGCGATCGCATGTTGAAGCCGGCCGCATCGGCTCCGCGGCCGAGGCCGCAGTGCTGGCCACGGCGATCATGCACAGCGGGACGAAAGTCTTCATGTAATCCTGCCTAGGCTGCGAAGTATCCGCAGATCGACTTGGCCTCGAGGAACTCTTCGATGCCGAACACGCCAAACTCGCGCCCATTGCCCGAGAACTTGTAGCCGCCGAACGGCGCGGAGAAGTCATGCTTCGCCCCATTCACGCGCACCTGACCAGTACGGATGCGCTTCGCGACGCTGCGTGCCCGCTCGAGATCTTTCGAGACCACGAAACCCGAAAGACCATACTGGGAGTCGTTCGCGATGCGGATCGCCTCGGCCTCGTCCTGGTATGGAATGATGACGAGCACGGGTCCGAAAATTTCTTCCTGTGCGATCGCCATGTCGTTGCGGACATTTGCAAAGATCGTGGGCTTCGCGAAGTGCCCGGTTGCCAGGCCATCGGGCTTGCCGGGTCCGCCAGCCACGAGCGTTGCGCCCTCCTCGATCCCCTTCCTGATGTAACCCTGCACGCGCTCGAATTGCGCCTGGCTCACCAGCGGTCCCACCTTCACGCCATCCTTGAGCGGATCGCCAACCACCGTGGCTTCCGCGGACGCTTTCGCAAGTCGCACCACCTCAGCATGCAGATGCTGCGGCACCAGCATTCGCGACGGACAGGCGCAGGCCTGGCCGGAATTCATGAACACTGCCTGCACACCCTGCGGCACGAATGTCGCGAGGTCCGCATCATCAAGCAGGATGTTCGCCGATTTGCCGCCCAGTTCCTGGGCCACCCGCTTCACCGTGGTCGCCGCGTTGCGGGCCACGTCAATGCCGGCGCGCGTCGAGCCTGTGAACGACACCATGTCGACGTCCTTGTGGGTGCTCAGTGCCACGCCTACCGTCGGGCCGTCGCCGTTGATCAGGTTGAACACGCCCGGCGGCACGCCAGCTGCATCGAGCACTTCGGCGAAGATGATGGCATCGAGCGGCGCAAGCTCACTGGGCTTCAGCACCATCGTGCAGCCCGCCGCGAGTGCCGCGGCGACCTTGCAGCCGATCTGGTACAGCGGCCAGTTCCACGGCGTGATGAGGGCGCACACGCCCACGGGTTCGCGACGGACGAGCGTAGTGCCGAACCTGCGTTCGAACTGATAGGTCTTGAGCGCCTCGATCGCCTGCGTGAAATGGGTTGCGCCAAGCGGCACCTGCGCATCGCGTGCCAGCCAGGTCGGAGCGCCCATCTCGGCAGTGACCGCGCTGACCAGATCCGGTGCGCGCCGGTTGTACTCCACGACAATGCGCTCGAGCAGGGCAACCCGCGCCGCGGGAATGGTCTGCGAGAAGGATTCGAATGCGGCACGCGCCGCGGCGACCGCGCGATCGACGTCCGCCTGACTTCCCAGGCTGATCTGGGCAATCACCTGTTCAGTCGCCGGATTCTCGATATCGAGCACTTTCGGCGTGGCGGGAGCAGTCCACTTGCCGTTGATGTAGAAGAGCTTCGTGTCGATCATTGCGCTGCAGATTCCAGTGACGAGAAAGGTGGGTAGAATATTCCAATTACTGGCCGCGGCCGGAAAAAGCGGCCAAAAGCAGGGTCCGGGCGAGGCGAAGTCCACGCGACCCGCATGGCATGGATACCCGCCCCGAGCCCTGGCAGGCGCGGGAGTTACTTCTTCTCGAACACAACCTCGCCACCCTTGATGGTGGTGACGACATTCAACAGGTCGCTGCTGCGCACGAGCGGATCTCCGGCCACGATGACGATATCGGCGAGCTTGCCGGCCTCGAGCGTGCCGATCTCGTTGCCGTGAAACGTCGCGATGCCGGCATTTTTCGTGAGGATCTTCACGATATCCGCAGGCGAGAACACAAGTCCGAGCGCCCGCAGCTCATCGGTCAGCGTCGCCTTCGGCGGCCACTGCGTATCGGTACCGTAACCGTAGTCAACGATGCCTGCTTCCCACAACAGCCGCGCGTTCACCGGGCCCTGACCTGCACTCGACAGCGTGTTGAAGGGGAACGCGAGCCGGTCACGGAACAACGGCTTGTTGTCGGGACCGAAGTGCGGCAGGAAGACCGACAATGTCGACGTCATGGGAATGCGCGCGTCGACGATTTTCTTCAGCGCGACGGGATCTGCGCCGAGGTCACCGATATGCGGTGTGTGCACGAGCATCGCCGGAGCAGCCTCCACCGCCGCCAGCGTGTCGCGGATACTGACGGCATGCGCGATGGTGGGCAGCCCGCGCTTCCTGCCTTCGGCGACGATCAGCTTGAGCGTCGCGATCTCCGGGCCACCGGGTGTCGCGTTCATCACCACCTTCAGGTAGTCGTAACCCGCGGCCCTGGCGGCTTCGATCATCTTGATGATTGCGTCGTCGGGAATGCCGGGCGCGGCCTGCGTGCCGAGCGGTGCGCGCGCGGGATCGGTGCGGGCCGGATCGCCGGCGGGGCCGCCACCGCCGCCGGGCAGCGGCGCCGCCAGCGGGATAAACGCCGCAGCGTAGATGCGCGGGCCGCGCAACTGACCCGCCAGGATGCGTTTGCGAGCCTCCAGCACCTGCGGCGGATCGATTGGCGACAGCACCGTTGTGAAGCCGGCGTCGAGGAATTCCTGGAACTGGCTCGCGGCCCCATCGGCAAGCCATTTCGCGCCGTCGCCGCGGACGATGTGGCGGTGGGCATCGATGTAGCCGGGCATCACGGTCTTGCCGCCGGCGTCGATCACTCGGCCGCGGCCGAGGTCGCGGGACGCACCGGCCTCCACCGAGGCGATCCTGCCGTCCCGGACCGTCACGGTGCCGCGGTCGATGACCTTGCCGGTACCGTCGAGGATGCGTGCGTTGGTGATGACAAGGTTCTGCGCGCCGGCGGCCGACGCGAAAAGCAGCAATGCCGCAGCGCCGAGCTGCAGGCGACTCATGGACGTCATGGCGGATTCCCCCTGAATGTCCGGGTAGCTTACGACAGCTAGGGATGAACTGCGCGCGACAGCTACGTCGGCGGCAGCCGTGTCTTCAACTGCGCAATTCACTCATCGACCCGCATCCTTCTCGCGGACATCGAGGCGACGACTTCGATCAACGCGCCGGCAGGCCGGGGCCGATGACCCGCCGGGGCAGCGCTCAAGCCGGGGCGGCCACCCGCACGCAATTGCGACCGTCGTTCTTGGCGCGATAGAGCGCAGCATCCGCCCGACCGATAATCTCGTCGAGCGCTTCGCCTGGCCCGGATGTCGCAACTCCGATCGAGACTGTCAGCTGATCGACTACCTCATCACTGCCGGCGCGCCGGATCCTGGCCCTGCTGAAGGCCTGCCGAAACTTCTCGGCCAGTTTCACCGCGTCGCTCTCTGCCGTCTGTGGCAGTACGACTACAAACTCTTCGCCGCCAAAGCGGGCGGCGACGTCTCGCCCCTTGATGACGTTGTTCAGTACCTTGGCCGTAGCACGCAGGACCTGATCACCGAATGGATGGCCGTAGGTGTCGTTCACTCGCTTGAAATGGTCGAGGTCGAGCATCAGTAGACTTGCGGAGGTCAGCGGCAGCCCGTCCGTCTGCAACAGCGCCACCGCCTGATCCAGACCTCGCCGGTTGAGCAGGCCGGTGAGAGGATCCTTGATGACCGCAGTCTCCAGGTAACCCAGTCGCTCGCGGACCTTGCGCAACTCACTATGGCTCGCGTCGAGTTCGGCACGCAACGCATTGGTGGATTCCCGGGCGTCGCTGGTGGAGTCGATCAGTTTCTGCAGCACCGACTGCAGCTGTTCCACACCAATCAGCGACTCCATTTCGGACTGGCCAGCCTCCAGTGCCCGCGCATACTGCTCCGTGCTGCCGCTGGAATCGGCTGCAGCCTGTGCAAGTCGTTGCGCCAATGACTCCAGACTCGTCTGCAGCAGTTTGCTGTTGTTCGCATCCCGCGACCGGATGTGCTGTCCGTACAAGTCCTCGATCATCGCCTGGTCAAGTAATTGTGACTTCTGCAGCTTTGTGGTGAGGTCGGCGGTCAACGGGATATTCAGTCCCGCGAGATGCTCGTACCAGACCGCATAGGCGTCGGGGGCATAGTTGCCGCCGTGCTGTGAAATGCTGGGCAAAACGAGGCGCAGCAACTGCGCGCTGCGTTGCACACTGTCCGTGTATCGCATTTGGTCCAATCCGTTGGAAATTGCCGTGTCACCCAGTGTAGCGGCCCTCTGCCGGGTGGCTTTAGCCGGGCTGAAGATCTTGAGACGCACTTCGCGTCGGCGCGAGCGCGCCATCCCCAGAGACTGGCAGACGGCGCCTGCCATTGTGGCCAGCAGCACCGTCAATCAAAAAAAGCCCCGGCAGTTTCCCGCCGGGGCTTCTTCCATCGAACGATGGTCGGGTAAGCGCGTGGCTTACAACCCCATGCCGCCCATGCCACCGCCACCATGGCCGTGCTCAACTTCATCCAGCAGGCGGATGCCCACGGTCTGGTCTTCGTTCGCGCCTGCCAGATCCTTCAGTGCCTTCAGCACGCGGATCAGCGCGGTCGCCAACGGAGAGCTTGGCAACGCGCTCCTGCAGTTCTTGCTTAAGCTCAGGGCAGTGCGAATACGAACAGCGCCGTGCCCGCCGCGATCGCCACGTACTGCTTGCCATTCACGGCATAGGTCATCGCGCCGGCGTTGACCTGCCCTCCCAGCGCAGCTTTCCACAACAGCTTGCCGCTCTTCGCGTCCAGCGCAACGAAGTAGCCGTCCTTGCCCCCGCCGAACACCACGTCGCCAGCGGTTGAAAGCATGCCACCCCAGGTGATGTTGCCCAGCTTGTATTCCCAAGCCACGTTCAGTGTGACCGGATCGTAAGCGCGGATTACGCCGCGCGCTTCGTCGTCGTTGTTCAGGAAGGGTTCGAGCGTCACATCACCCATGGTGGTCTGACGCGCGTTGATGCCCACCGACTGCGGGAACTGCCCTTCGATGGCGACGATGCCGGAGTGCTCCCAGTGCGCCACGTAGAACAGTCCGGTTCGCGGGCTGTACGCTGACGGCGCCCAGTTGATGGCGCCGTGCACATGCGGTCGCACCAGCGTGCCCTGCGGCGTCGGCACCATGCCCGGCACGCGATGCGGGCGACCCTTCGCATCGAAGCCGTCCATCCAGTTCACTTCCACATAGGGCTTGCCCAGCAGGAATTCGCCGCTGACGCGGTCGAGCACGTACATCAGTCCATTGCGGTTGGCCCACAACATCACCTTGCGCGGCTTGCCCTTCCAGGAGATGTCGGCCAGCACTGGCACCTGCGTCGAGTCGTAGTCCAGCTCGTCATGCGGCGTGAACTGGTAGTGCCATTTCAGCTTGCCGGTATCGGCATCGAGCGCGATCACGCTGTCGCTGTACAGATTGTCACCCAGTCGCATGCGGCCATCCCAGTCGGGTGCCGGATTACCAGTACCCCAGTAGACCAGGTTCGATTCAGGATCGTAGGCGCCGTGGTTCCAAATCGACGCACCACCTTTCTGCCAGGAATCGCCGGACCAGGTGTCATGCCCCGCCTCGCCGGGCCCCGGTATGGTGTAAAACTTCCAGACCTCGCGGCCCGTTCTGATGTCGTACGCCGCGACGAATCCGCGGATTCCCATGTCGCCACCGGCAGTGCCGATGTACACCTTGTCCTTCATCACCATGGGCGACATGGTGATGGAGTACTGGGCCGCGGCATCGGCGACGACGATATCCCACAGCAACTGCCCGCTCTTCGCATCGATGGCCAGCAGATGCGCATCCACGGTGCCCATGAACAGGGTGTCGCCGTGGATGGCAAGACCCCGATTGACGCGGCCACAGCAGGTACGCGCGGGGGAAGGCTGATGTGAATAGGTCCAGAAAATACGGCCGGTGGCGGCATCCAGCGCCACCACGTCATTCGGCGCCTGCACCGTGTACAGCACGCCATTCACCACCAGCGGCGTGGCCTCGAACTTCTCCAGTGAACGGGCCTGCCACACCCATTGCAGCTGCAGTCGAGCCACGTTGTCGGTGCTAATCTGGTTCAGCGGGCTATGGCGCTGGTTGGAGTAGTCGCGTGAATAACTCAGCCAGTTGGCGGGCTGTGCATCAGGCCTCAGCAGCTGATCGTTCGTGACCTGAGCCGACGCACATTGGGATGCTGCCAGCAACACACAGCACAGCCGGAATCGCGGGCTCACCGCTTCGCACTCCCACGCAGCGAAACCAGATACTGCACGACGTCGGCGACTTCCTGATCACTGAGTGTGCCGCGCACCGCAGGCATGGGCGAGGCGATGAATTCCGCGCTCTGCAGATCAGCCTTCTCGAACGAGTGCAGCTGCTCATCGCTGCCCAGTAGTTGGACGGAGAAGGCATCCTGGTTCAGCAGGCGGCCACTGATGCGCTGTCCTTCGTGCGTGACGATGCGGTACGAGCGATTCTGCGGCTGCACTTCGCGGTTGGGATCAAGCAGCGACGTGACCAGCTGATCCGACTTGCGCGACAGCCCGATCCGGCTCAGTTCCGGTCCCTGTCGCGAGCCTTCCCCGTCGACGCGGTGACACGAAAAACACTGGCCTTTGCCGGCGAACAGCAACTTTCCACGCGCGGCATCGCCGCCAGCGCCCGCATCCTTCGAGATGGCCAGGCTGCGCAGGTAACCTACGATCTGTACGGCCTGTTCGCGACTCATGCCGGGTGTGGCCGGCATGGGAGATCCGGGGATACCTTTCATGATGATGTCCGTCAACTGGGCATCGTCATAAGGCTTGCGGAAAGCGCCATGGCCGAGATCGACACCGACGATCTGGTTGCCGGCCTTGCCGTGGCAGTTGGCGCAGTAGTTCTGGAATGCCTGTTCGCCGCTGAATAGGTCGGAGCCGGTGGCGTGCTGTGCCATGGCGAAAGGGCTGGCAAGCAGCAGCCACAGCAAAACGACATGCTTGCCCGTACTGTGCCCCACGTGGCGCATCCCGCTACTGGTAAACCAGTGAATATGTGACCGATGTGTTTACGTTGCCGGCAGTCGGCTGCCCTGCGCCGGCCAGCGCATATCCGGCATAGAAATGCAGTGTGCAACCCAGCCCAACCATTGGAACACCCGCGAGCGCAGCGACCACCAGCGCCTGCGTCCTCGCCCGGCCGATGTGAATCTGCTTGACTGCCCCGTGCATTGTTCGGCCAGTATCGCCCGCCCGAGGCCCATTGCAAGCCGATTCACCAAGCGACCTGCTGGTAGCTCAGAGTGAACGCCTGCCATGCACCACCCCGGCCTCGAGTTCGGCGACCAGCGGATGCACGCGGCGCCCCCGCGCACGGATCAGAAACACGGTCAGCCTGACTTCATCGGTGCGCCCGACCAGCCCGAGCCGGTACTGGTCGAGCACCTCGGCTTCAATGGAAGCAGGTACGGCGATCACGCCAAGTCCGGCATGGGCGAACCCCTTGAGCAAGGCGCTGTCGTCCACATGCCCCACCGACCGCGGCCGCAGCTTATGCCGCGCGAACCAGCCTTCGAGCGCCTGACCGATCAGCGACCCGGGGGCTGATCCGGCAAGAAACGGCGCATCGTCCAGGCTCTGCGGAAAGTTGCGCACCAGTCGCCCCGCCAGCAACTTGGCAGCGACAAAGCTCATGCCGGATGAGGCGACTTCGGAGCTGTGCAGGCCGCGTGTCAGGTTGGTGGGTACGGGAGAATCCGCCAGCATCAGATCGAGCTGGCTTGTCGCCACGCGCCCCAGCAGATCGGCCTGCGGGGCTTCCTCACAGTTCAACTCGAGTTCGCCGCGATGCCGGTCAACCAGGGGCTGCAGGATGGCGAGCGTCAGCAGCTTGGGCAGGCTGTCCATCA
>JANPGU010000352.1:0-2068 GCA_031424095.1 Gammaproteobacteria bacterium | reverse complement strand
ACCGAGCGGATGCAGTCCGCCGTTGGCGCCGCCAACTCCACAGGGGGCGCAAATGTGAACGGACCCAACGTTGGTGCACGAACAACTGGCGGCGACGTAGCGGGAATGCCTGACAAGCTGCAGGCCTTTCGGCAGAACGTGCTGGACGTGCAACAGAAGAGTCCTGAACTGCAGAAACTCGGCAAGCAGCGCGATGAACTGCAGAAGCGCAACAACGACGCCGCAAAAGGCGGAAACGGCAAATAGCAGCCTGGCGGGCTGCGGGAATGATGCCATCCAGGGATTGATATCGCGGCCATTGCCGCGGCAATCAGAATCCGTATCGCCCCTAATACCCGCGCGCCAGATCGAATACGGAGAACATCTTCGCTCCCGTCGCAAACCGGCGCATGTTTTCGCGCACCACAAGCCAGCGCAGTTCGTTGTCGCGCGCTGCCTTTGGCGTCAGATCCTGCGTTTTCGAGGGCGCGACCGCGATACCGGCCCAAGGTGCCAGAATCAGGTTGGGCGCATCCCACAATGGATGATCTTTGGTCAGCGGGGTCTGCGTAGCCCAGTTGAGCGCTGCGCTGCCGATGGTGCCGGCCTTCAGTGCTGCGGCGAGGTCTTCCGGCACGACGATGTCGGCGCGTGCCCAATTCACGATCATGGCATCGCGCTTCATGCGCGCGAACATCGCCGCATTGAACAGGCCACGTGTGGACGGCGTCAGTGGCGCGGCGATCATCACCACATCAGCCTGCCCCACCAGCGACGGCAGCTCCTCAGGCAGCCCCACGTGACTCACGAAGTCCGGGGGATTGCGGTTGACCGGATCGGTGGCGATCACCTTCATGCCCATCGCATGTGCCATGCGCGCAATCTCGGTGCCAGCGCCGCCCAGACCCACGATCAGCATTGTCGCGCCTTCCAGTCGCTTGCCGGGACGGCCGCCGCGCTTGTTGAGGTCGCGCTGGCGCTGGTTGGCCAAGATCACGTCGACGGAACGGGCCAGCGCGAACACATAGCCCATACCCATCTCGGCCAGCACCGTGTTCTTGACCTTCTGCGAGTTGGTCAAAAGGATCTCGCCCTTCGCGATACCAGTCACGAGCAGGCAGGTGTCACCGCCGCCGCTGTTGCCGTGCAGCCATCGAAGCTTCGGTTTCGGCACATCGCCCACGGCAATGGCGCAGTTCACTTCCACCAGCGCATCGGCTTCCGCCAGCAGCGGCGCGATCTCCGCTTCGCGTTGCAGACCGATCACCGTGACGCCGCTGGGCATGGCCTGCTGCAGCCACGCGGTCCGCTCAGGCTTGTCCACCATCACGACCAGCTTTTTCGGAGGGCTCCAGTTCGGGATCAGCTCCTTCACGGTGCGACTGCTCTCGGGCAACTGGAACTCGGCCAGCGCCGCAGGCAGATCGGGTTTTTCAGACTGCGCTGCGGCGGCCGACAATGCGCCGCAGGAAGCCAGCAGCAACGTCATGCCAGTGATCAGGTTCATTTGCCCTCCCTTCGCGGCCCATACGAGGGCAATGGCCGGCCCCGCTCGTAGGCTCCCAGGTCTGGTGCCTTGCCACTGAATCCGTCATTGACGTTCGGCAATATGACCCCGGCGTCGACAGCGCGCGATCTGGCCTGCAGCGTGAAATCGAATTCGTCAGGTTTGTAGAAACGCCGCGGATTGGTCGCGTCAGGCGCCGACAGCCGCAGGAAATCGCTGTAGTCGACCAGCACACTGTGACGATCCTGCCCCGTGGCCGCAACATACTCACTCAGCGAGCCAAAGCGACGTACCTCTCGATCCTTCACGAAATCGGCTACTACGCCGCGCGGCGGCGAGTTCCAGCCAAAAACACTGGCCTGACCCGGATTGGGACGGAACCCGTTGTAGTCGGAGCTCGAGTAATTCGTGAATGTATCGATCGCAAAAACCTCGGGGAATGCCCCCTGCCCCAGGATCAGATTGTTGCGGTAGTGCTCATTGGACACTGGCCCCATGTCATGCACTTCGCCGATCAGCGTGTTGTGATAGAAGACGATGCCCGACGAGTTGGCCGTCAGCTTGGCAGAACCGCCCTCTGGC
>JANPGU010000351.1:0-2767 GCA_031424095.1 Gammaproteobacteria bacterium | reverse complement strand
TTGGCGCCGGCCTCGGCCACCAGCGGGAAGCTGCCGTAATCCGTCGGGATATACATCAGGCCCGTGCCCGGATTGAACGCCATGGGCTGCCAGCTGTGCGCACCACCCGCAGACGGCACCACGTTGAAACCGCGATCACCGAATTTGCCGTAGTTGGCTTCCGGATTGAGGATCGGACGGAAGTTCGCGTCAAAGCCCGTCATCCAGTTGGCGGTCGGCACGAACAGATCGGCCGACTGCACCTTGCCGGTCGCGACTTCAATCACATAAAAGCCGCCGTTCTTCGACGCCTGCATCACCACATGCTTCTTTACGCCGTTGAGCACGAGATCAGCCGTGACCAGTGACTGCGAACTGTCGTAGTCGAAGCTGTCCATCGGCGTCGCCTGGTAATGCCAGCGGTATTTGCCGGTTTTCGCATCGACCGCGACGATGGAGCAGGTGAACAGATTGTCACCGCCGCCGGGTGAACGGACCTCGGCAGGCCATGGCGCACCATTGCCCGTGCCGAAGATGACGACGTCAGTCTCGGGATCGTAGGTGATGCCTTCCCATGGCGTGCCGCCACCGCCGGCCTTCCACCACTCGCCGTTCCAGGTCTTCGCGGCCATCGCAAGCTCAGGCTGCTCGAAACCCTTTGACGGGTCGCCGGGCACTGCCCACCAGCGCCACAGTTCGTTGCCGTCCTCGGCATCGTAGGCCGCAAGATAGCCACGCTGATGAAACTCCGAGCCACCCTGACCGATGAAGATGCGTCCGTCGGCAACGCGGGGCGCGCCACTGATCGCCAGCGCCTTGGCGGGGTCGGTGATCTGCTTTTCCCAGGCCTTTCTGCCGCTCATTGCATTGATGGCGACCAGACGTCCGTCGAGCGTAGCGACGATGACCTTGTCCATCCACACCGCGACGCCACGGTTCTCGATGCCGCAACACGCCTTGACGGCGAATTCGCCAGGCACCTGCGGATCGTATTTCCACAGCTGCTTGCCGGTCTTCGCGTCGAAGGCATAGACCTTGCTCCAGGGCGCGGTCACATAGATGCGGCCGTCCACGAACAATGGTGTGCCTTCATAGCTGCCGCCGCGTTCATACAGATCGCCATACCAGGCCAGGCCGAGGCCGCTGATGTTGTCGGCATTGATCTGCTTGAGCGGGCTGAAGCGCTGCTCGGAATAGTCCCGGCCGTAGGACAGCCACTGGCCAGGTTCCGCCGAGTGCGCCGCACGCAGGCGCCTGGCATCGACATTGGCGGCGCTGGCCAGAAGCGGCACAGCACAGAGAAGAACCGTGATCAAACGGCGCATATGACCCCCTGAAATGAAACGCCGCCGCAACGTTGCGCGCTGCGGCGGTGACCTTACTGGTGCAGCCCTGTCTGTTCCGTGGCGGCGGGAGCGGCAGCAGCCGGCGCCGCGGGCGGGCGTGGGCCGCCTGGGCCAGCGCCACCACCGGGTCCGCGACCGCCAGCGGGGGGCGGGTTGGCCTTCAGATTGTTGGCAACCCGCGTGAGATGGGCACGGATCGCTTCGGCATCCTCCGCCGTCAGCACTTTCTTGAACGACAGCATGCCGTTTTCGGTCAGCGCGCCATCGATCACCACCGCCTTGAAGGCAGCATCGCTGCCGAGGTACGGCGTGTAGCGCAGATCCGGGAAGCCACCCATGCCGCGCCCGCTTTCATGGCAGATCACGCAGTTCTGGGAGTAGTTCTGCTCGCCCTTCGCCAGCTGCGCGTCGGTGCCGAAGTTGGCGGGCGGATTGAGCACCAGCGGTGCAGCGGGCGCCGCCGCCGGCAGCGTCAGTTTGCCACCCAGCGAATACACCACCAGGCGATTGGCAGCGGCGGCTCCCTGGCCGCCGGCCACGGCTGCCACGTACTGCGTGCCACCGATGGAATAGGTGATCGATCCTGCGGTGATATTGGCGCCGGCGTCTCCCGTCCACAGCTTCTCGCCCGTATCCGCACGGAAGGCCGTGAGATTGCGAGGCGCCGTGCCCTGGAACACCAGATTGCCCGCAGTGGTCATCGTCCCGGCCATGCTGCCCTGGGGCGAACGCCAGACTTCCTTCTGCGTCGCGGGATCCCAGCCGACCAGCCACGAACCTGGATTAGTCAGCACCGGTGCTGCGCTCTCGGGGCGCTTGCCGATGTTGATCGACAGCAGCTGGTTGCCCATCTTCGCGCCGGCCTCGGACACCATGCCGTAGGTGGCATTGCGGATGCCCACATACATCAAGCCGGTGTTCGGATTGAACGACTGCGGATTCCAGACATGGGTCTGGAACGGCACCACGAAGAAGCCCTTGCCGGTCTTGCCGAAATTGGCTTCGGGATTGAGGATCGGCGCCCAGTTGTTGGCCTTGTCGAAACCGGTCAGCCAGTTGGCGAACGGCACCACGAGCTTGGCGCTCTGCACCTTGCCGGTGGCCGCTTCGATCACGTAGAACACGCCGTTCTTCGGAATCTGCATCACCACGTGTTTCTTCTGGCCGTCGATGGTCAGATCGGCAGTGGTGAGCGGCGAGGTGTTGTCGAAATCGAAGCTGTCCATCGGCACTGCCTGGTAGTGCCAAACGTATTTGCCAGTCTTGGCTTCCAGCGCAACGATTGAAGAAGTGAACAGGTTGTCGCCACCGCCGGGTGAGCGCACATCGGCCGGCCAAGGGGCGCCATTGCCAGTACCGAAGATGACGAGGTCTGTCTGCGGATCGTAAAGAATGCCATCCCAGGGTGTGCCACCACCACCGGTTTTCCACCATTCGCCGCT
>JANPGU010000350.1:0-2770 GCA_031424095.1 Gammaproteobacteria bacterium | reverse complement strand
AGGTGGTGGTCGCGGTGCGCGCGTCTTTTGTTTATTGAAGGTGGTGAATCCGATGGCTTATTCCTTTACGGAAAAGAAGCGCATTCGCAAGAATTTCGGCAAGCAGCCGGGAATTCTGGATGTTCCATATCTGCTGGCTATTCAGCTCGAGTCGTACCGCACGTTCCTGCAGGAGGACACGGCCGAATCAGAGCGGACCAGCATCGGTCTGCACGCCGCCTTCAAGACGGTGTTCCCGATCACGAGTTATTCGGGCAACGCCACACTTGAATACGTGAGCTATCGCCTCGGCGAGCCGCCCTTCGATGTGAAGGAATGCCAGCTCCGTGGCCTGACCTATGCCGCGCCACTGCGCGTCAAGGTGCGCCTGATCGTGCTCGACAAGGAAGCGCCCGGCGCCAAGAAGCCCGTCAAGGACGTCCGTGAGCAGGAGGTCTATCTCGGCGATCTGCCGCTGATGACCGACAACGGCACCTTCGTCATCAATGGCACCGAGCGTGTCATCGTGTCGCAGCTGCATCGTTCGCCCGGCGTGTTCTTCGACCACGATCGTGGCAAGAGCCATTCGTCGGGCAAGCTGCTGTTCTCTGCCCGCATCATTCCGTATCGCGGTTCGTGGCTCGACTTCGAGTTCGATCCGAAGGATGCCGTATTCGCCCGTATCGACCGCCGCCGCAAGCTGCCGGTCACGATCATCCTGCGCGCGCTGGGCATGAACGAAGGCGAGATCCTCGACATCTTCTTCGAGAAGAACACGTTCTTCCTGGGCAAGACCGAGTCTTCGCTGGAACTGGTGCCGCAGCGCCTGCGTGGCGAAACCGCCATGTTCGAGATCAAGGTCGGCGACAAGGTCATCGTCGAGGAAGGCCGCCGCATCACCGCGCGCCATGTGCGCGAGCTGGAGCAGGCCAACGTCAAGAAGCTGGCTGTGCCGCGTGACTATGTCTACGGCAAGATCGTTTCGCATGACGTGGTCAACACCGATACCGGTGAGATCATCGTCAAGGCCAACGAGGTGCTGACCGCGGCTTCGGTCGAGAAGCTGATCGAATCCGGCATCAAGCAGATCGACACGCTGTACACGAACGACCTCGACCGTGGTCCGTTCATCTCCGACACGCTGCGCATCGACCCGACCCGCACCCGCCTCGAGGCGCTGGTCGAGATCTACCGCATGATGCGTCCCGGCGAGCCGCCCACCCGCGATGCCGCCGAGAACCTGTTCAACAACCTGTTCTTCAACACCGAGCGCTACGACCTTTCGGCCGTGGGCCGCATGAAGTTCAACCGCCGCGTTGGTCGCAAGGAAATCGAAGGCTCGGGCGTGCTGTCGAAGGAAGACATCCTCGACGTGCTGCGCGTGCTGATCGACATCCGCAACGGCAATGGCGGCGTCGACGATATCGACCACCTGGGTAATCGCCGCGTGCGTTCGGTCGGTGAAATGGCCGAAAACGCCTTTCGCGTCGGCCTCGTGCGCGTCGAGCGTGCGGTCAAGGAACGCCTGACGATCGCCGAGTCCGAGCCGCTGATGCCGCAGGAAATGATCAACGCGAAGCCGGTGGCGGCCGCGGTGAAGGAATTCTTCGGCTCGTCGCAGCTGTCACAGTTCATGGACCAGAACAATCCGCTGTCGGAGGTGACGCACAAGCGTCGCGTTTCGGCACTGGGCCCCGGTGGCCTGACGCGTGAGCGCGCCGGCTTCGAAGTCCGTGACGTGCACACCACCCACTACGGCCGTGTCTGCCCGATCGAGACTCCTGAAGGTCCGAATATCGGTCTGATAAACTCGCTGTCGGTGTACGCCCGCACCAACCAGTACGGCTTCCTCGAGACGCCTTACCGCCGTGTGGATGCCGGTCGCGTGACCGACAAGATCGATTTCCTGTCTGCCATCGAGGAAGGCGAGTTCGCGATCGCGCAGGCCAACGCTGCCAAGGATGCCAAGGGCAACCTGGGCGACGATCTGGTCTCGTGCCGGTTCCAGGGTGAATTCACCCTGATGCCGCGTGACCGCATCAACTACATGGACGTGTCGCCAAAGCAGATCGTGTCGGTCGCCGCGTCGCTGATCCCGTTCCTCGAGCATGACGACGCGAACCGCGCCCTCATGGGCTCGAACATGCAGCGCCAGGCAGTGCCCACGCTGCGTGCCGAAGTGCCGCTGGTGGGCACGGGCATGGAACGCAATGTGGCCATCGACTCGGGCGTGACGGTTGTCGCGCGCCGTGGCGGCGTGGTGGATTCGGTCGACGCCTCGCGCATCGTGGTGCGCGTCAATGACGCCGAGACCACAGCCAAAGAACCTGGTGTCGACATCTACGGTCTTACCAAATACACGCGTTCCAACCAGAACACCTGCATCAACCAGAAGCCGCTGGTGAAGAACGGCGACGTCATCGCGCGCGGCGACGTGCTGGCCGATGGTCCATCGACCGACCTCGGTGAGCTGGCGCTGGGCCAGAACCTGCTGGTCGCCTTCATGCCCTGGAACGGCTACAACTTCGAGGACTCGATCCTCATTTCCGAGCGCGTGGTACAGGAAGACCGCTTCACCACGATTCATATTGAAGAGCTCACTTGTGTAGCCCGCGACACCAAACTTGGCCCTGAAGACATCACCGCCGACATCCCGAACGTGGGCGATGCGGCGCTGACCAAGCTCGATGAGGCGGGTATCGCCTACATCGGCGCTGAAGTGCGCGCGGGCGACATCCTGGTGGGCAAGGTCACGCCGAAGGGCGAGACCCAGCTCACGCCGGAAGAGAAG
>JANPGU010000349.1:0-18689 GCA_031424095.1 Gammaproteobacteria bacterium | reverse complement strand
GGATTCGAACCTAGGTTGACGGAGTCAGAGTCCGTAGTCCTACCACTAGACGATCCCCCACGACTATTGGCAAAACCGGCCTTCGGCCGTTTTGCGGATCTCTTTGATCACGCTGGCGGGAAGTGAATTCCCGCCAGCTGTCGCGGAGACCGGCGCGCCGGTGCGCGCGGAAATCGAATCAACGCTTGGAGTACTGCGGTCCGCGGCGGGCCTTCCGGCGACCGACTTTCTTGCGCTCGACTTCGCGCGCATCGCGGGTGACGAAGCCGGCCTTGCGCAGTGTGGGGCGCAGGCTTTCGTCGTATTCCATCAGCGCACGGGTGATGCCGTGACGGATCGCGCCGGCCTGGCCGGTGATGCCGCCACCTTCGACCTGCACGGTGAAGTCGAAACGCCCTTCAACCTCTGCCACCTGCAGCGGCTGGCGCACGATCATGCGACCGGTTTCGCGGCCGAAGAATTCGTCGAGCGGACGGTCGTTGACCGTGATCGCGTCGGTGCCGGCCTTCATGTAAACCCGCGCCGTTGCCGTCTTGCGGCGGCCGGTGCCGTACTGTGTCGCTGCCATGTTTGACTGGTTCCTGAACGTTTTCGTGCGGAATTAAAGCTCGAGAGCCTTGGGCTGCTGCGCGGCGTGCGGATGTTCCTTGCCGGCAAACACATGCAGCTTGCGGAACATCATGCGGCCCAGCGTGTTCTTCGGCAGCATGCCCTTCACGGCAAACTCCAGCGCGCGCTCGGGGTGTTCCTGCAGCAGCTTGCCCAGCGAGATCGACTTCAGGTTCCCCTGGTAGCCGGTGTGCTGGTGATAGAACTTGTCGGTGAGCTTGGCGCCGGTGACATGCACCTTCTCGGCATTCAGCACGATCAGGTTGTCGCCCATGTCGACATGCGGGCTGTAATCAGCCTTGTGCTTGCCCTTCAGGCGGTGCGCCAGCTGGGTGGCCAGACGTCCCAGGGTCTTGCCCTCGGCGTCGACAACAAACCAGTCCGCGCGAACTTCGGCGGGCTTTGCGAATACTGTGCTCATCGTGCTTTCCGGACCGCTGTGTGAGGCTCCCCGAACGCCGGGGGGTGCCTAAAAAAGGGTCGCAGAGTGTAATCAATGCCCTCTGGCATTGCAAAGCCGATGAGGGTGGGTGCAGCACCTGGCACCTACGCTCTATATTGTAGCCCCATGACACCAGAACGAAGCCTTGCGGATCAGCTACTTGGCTCTGCGGATCGCGCCCTGCGGGCACTGTTCGCGCCGGCCCGGGCCGCCCGCCCCACTCCCGGCTCCCCGGGACCCCTCCCCGCAGAACCAGCGCGGCGCCAGGCCGCGCAGATGATGCGGGTCAACCACGCCGGGGAGATCGCCGCCCAGGGCCTTTACCACGGCCAGGCCCTGGTCGCGCGCGACCCGGCCATCCGCAGCCTGCTGGAAAACGCCGGCCGCGAGGAGACCGATCACCTGGCCTGGTGTGAACAGCGCCTGCACGAACTCAATGACCGCCCGAGCCGGCTCGATCCGCTGTGGTATGCCGGCTCGTTCGCCATCGGCGTCGCAGCAGGCCTCGCCAACGACCGGATCAGCCTTGGCTTCGTGGCCGAAACGGAACGGCAGGTCGAGCGGCATCTGGACGGCCATCTGGAAGAGCTGCCTGCCGAAGACGAGCGCAGCCGGGCCATCGTCACCCAGATGCAGGCCGACGAACAGGCGCATGGCGAGCTCGCCATGCATGCCGGCGGCGTGTCGCTGCCGATACCGGTGCAGAAAATCATGCAGGCAACTGCCAGGGTGATGACGAGCACGGCGCGCTGGATATAAGTGCGACGCGCATCACGAGGTCAGTGGTTGCCACGGCAGCGCGTTATGTAATACAAATACGTCAGTAGTCCGGAACATGAAGTTCCGGCCCCAGGGTCAACCGAGAACGATAAAAAATGGAAGACAGCATCAAGCCGTTGAGCGACATCCCCGCGATAAATCGCTTTCTGAGCTACTGCCGCATTCGCACGGTTTCTTCGAAGACGGTCATCATCCACGCTGGCGACCTGCCTGATGTCCTGTACTACATCATCAGCGGTTCGGTTGAAGTGATGATCGAGGATGAAGAAGGCAACGAGATGGTGCTGGCCTATCTCAACAAGGGCCAGTTCTTCGGCGAGATGGGGCTGTTCCACGATCAGCCCACGCGCAGCGCCTGGGTGCGCACGCGCAATCAATGCGAACTGGCTGAAATGACCTATCCGCGTTTCCGGCAGATTGCCGCGGAATCACCGGGTCTGGTGTTCGAACTTGCCACGCAGCTCGCCACACGCCTCGACCGCACCAATCGCAAGCTCGGCGACCTCGCTTTCGTCGATGTCACCGGCCGTGTGGCCCACGCCATCATGGACCTGTGCGGCGAGCCCGACGCCATGACGCATCCGGAAGGCATGCAGATCAAGGTTTCGCGTCAGGAGCTGTCGCGGCTGGTGGGTTGTTCGCGCGAAATGGCAGGGCGCGTCCTGAAGGTGCTCGAAGAGCAGGGCCTGCTGCGCGCCACCGGCAAGACCATCGTCGTGTTCAATGCGCGTCCGAAGATGAAGACCCGTCCGGTGACCGTGCCGACGCAGGTTGCAGCGGGCGGCGCCAAGGGCATCGTCCGGCCGCCGGCCGCCCGCGTTGACGACACGGACGATGAAGACGATCTTGATGACGAGGACGACGAATAGTCGTCCCGCGTCGGTCGACTCAATCAGGCTGTGAGCTGTGTGGCCTTGTCGATGTTCTGGCGCATGGCGCTGATCACCGCGCCATAGTCCGGCTCGCTGAATATCGCTGAACCGGCCACGAAGGTATCGGCACCAGCCTTTGCAATGGCGCCGATGTTGTCGATCTTGACGCCGCCGTCGACTTCCAGCCGCACTGCCCGGCCGCTGGCATCGATGCGCCGCCGCACTTCGGCCAGCTTGGAAAGCGCCCCCGGAATGAATTTCTGGCCGCCGAATCCGGGATTCACCGACATGATCAGCACCAGGTCGAGCAGGTGCAGTGTGTGGTCCAGGTGATGCAGCGGGGTCGCGGGATTGAATACCAGTCCCGGCTGGCAGCCGTGCTCGCGGATCAGCGCGATGGTGCGATCGACATGCTCACTGGCTTCCGGATGGAAGCTGATGATCGAGGCCCCGGCCTTCGCGAAATCCGGAATGATCCGGTCCACGGGTTTGACCATGAGGTGTACGTCAATGGGTGCACGGACCCCGTGCTTGCGCAGCGCCTCGCAGACCAGCGGCCCGATGGTGAGGTTCGGCACGTAGTGGTTGTCCATCACGTCGAAATGGACCACATCGGCGCCAGCGGCAAGCACGGCATCGACGTCATCGCCAAGCCGCGCGAAGTTGGCGGACAGGATCGAAGGTGCAATCCAGGATTTGAGGGCTGGCATCTGCCCGAGTTTACGCGAGCCCGACGCTGTTTGGCTTGCAGCCGTGCGTGGTTCAGATGATGCCGCGCTGTTCCTTGAGCAGTTCATAGGCCTCGCGCACCGCCTGCGTACGCTGTTGGGCATGCGCCATCATCGATTCGGGCAGGCCGTTGGCCTTGAGCTTGTCCGGGTGATGGCGGCTCATCAGCCGGCGATACGCCTTGGTCAGCGCCTCATCGCTCACGGACTGATCGACTTCCAGCGTGCGATAGGCCGCCAGCATGCGCGCAGCATGATCGGCGCCAGCACCCGCTGGAAAGCGTCCATCGCCACCGGGCAGCGCCGCTTCCATGCGCGCCAGCAGCTGTGGCGCGATGCCAAGCAGTGCTGCAGCCCGCGCGACGCGCCCGCGTGCGACGCCGGTCATGTCGCCGCCCGCGAGCGCGAAGCGCAGCTGGATTTCCATGAACACGCGCAGGATCTGCGGCCGCGACTGGCAGGAAACCCGCAGGGCATCCATCTCCCGGTCCAGATCGAAGTCCGGTTGCTTGCCCTCGTTGAACAGTGCAATGGCGGTCTTGACCTGCGCCGGAGTGAGACGCTGGCTCTGCATGACACTGCGTGCCGCCGCAATCTCCCGTTCGGTGACCCGCCCGCTGGATTTCGCCACATGCCCCATGAGGCGGAAAGCACTCACGAAGAACTGCTCGCCCACCGGCGGGGCACTGCGCCGCTGGGCGGTGACGTCGTACTGATGACCAAGCGCTGCGCCGACGGCCGCGCCCCATGGCCCCATGACCAGTCCCAGCGCGCCGCCGATGAGTTTTCCCGTCCACTGCATATCGTTTATGTTAGCAAGGTTGAAACCCCACGCCCCCACCGCCGTTCACGAAACCAGCCTGCAGAGCCTGCAGCGGGTGCACCGTGGCAAGGTTCGTGACGTATACGCGATTGACGACCAGAGTCTGTTGATCGTGGCAACCGACCGTCTGTCTGCGTTTGACGTAATCCTGCCTGATCCGATCCCGGGCAAGGGACGCATCCTCAACAGCATCTCGAACTTCTGGTTCGCGCGCACCGGCCACATCATCCGCAACCACCTGCTCACCCGGCCACTGGCCGAAGTGCTGCCAGACCCGGTCGAGAGGGCGCAGGCCGAAGGCCGCAGCGTGGTGGCACGGCGCCTCAAGGCACTGCCCATCGAGGCCGTGGTGCGCGGTTACCTGATCGGCTCCGGCTGGAAGGACTACCTGGCCAGGGGCGAGGTCTGCGGCATCGCGCTGCCGCCGGGACTGCAGCAGGCACAGCAGCTGCCGCAGACCATCTTCACGCCGGCCACCAAGGCGGCCGTGGGCGATCACGACGAGAACATCAGCTTCGAAGTCGCCGCCAAGCTCGTCGGCGCGGACATGGCCGCACGCGTGCGCGACATCGCCCTGGCGCTTTACCACTTCGCCGCCGATTACGCGGCGCGGCGCGGCATCATCATCGCCGACACCAAGTTCGAATTCGGCCTGGCGCCGGATGGCGAGCTCGTCCTGATCGACGAAGCACTGACGCCGGATTCTTCCCGATTCTGGCCCGCCGCCAGCTATCAGGTTGGCATCAGTCCGCCCTCCTTCGACAAACAATTCGTGCGCGATTATCTCGAGACGCTTGCCTGGAACAAACAGGCGCCGGGGCCGCGCCTGCCGCCTGAGGTCATCCGGCAGACAGTCGCCAACTACGAAGAGGCATTGCACCGGATCACGGGCCCCGTGCTGCCGTAGCGTCACGCGATGTGGCAGCAAACCTGGAACCTGCTGGATCGTGCCCTGTTCGGGCCGCACACGCTGCAGGACAATCCGCTGGCCCGTCTGCTGCGGGTACTGCGCTACCCCTACGCCATCATCCGGGACGTGATCGGCGGCGAACTCACGTTGCGCGCGACGGGGCTGGTCTACACCACCCTGCTCGCGCTGATTCCGCTGATCGCACTGAGCTTCGCCGTGCTCAAGGCCTTTGGCGCGCATCGCGAACTGGAGCCTTTCCTGCTGGAGTTTTTCCGGCCGGTGGGCGCCGCCGGTCCGCAGATCGTGCACCGCCTGATGGAATTCGGCGAGAACGTGAGCGGCAGCCTCGTGGGTGTCGTGGGTCTCGCGCTGCTGCTGTGGACGCTGGTGGGAACCGTCAAGAAGATCGAGGACAGTCTGAATTTCGTCTGGCGCGTGCGCCGTGCCCGCAGCATCCAGCGGCGGGTGATGGAATTCGCGGTGCTGGTCACCGTCGGGCCGCTGGTGGTGGTGTCGGTAATCGCGCTCTCCAAGCTCGCCTTCGACAGCGTGGTCAGCTACACCCCCGAGCAGTTCACACTGGGCACGCATGCGATGCGTCTGCTGATCAGTCTCGCTCCCTACTTCATCGTCACCGGCCTGTTCACCGCGATCTATGTGCTGATGCCCAACACCCGGGTGCGCATCATGCCGGCCCTGGTGGGCGGGCTTGCCGCCGGCATCGTCTGGGCCGCAACTGGCAAGGCCTTCACGTCCATGGTGCTGTATACCTCGCGTCTCACGCTGGTCTACGCCGGATTTGCCATCGTCATCGCCGTGTTCGTCTGGACCTACCTGGGCTGGCTGATCCTGCTGGCCGGCGCACAGCTGGCGTTCTACGTGCAGAATCCCAACTACCTGCGCATCGGACATGCCACGTTGCGACTGTCCAGCAACGAGCAGGAACGGCTGGCGCTGGACATCATGATGCGGGTCGCGCAGGGGCACCGCGCCGGCGATGCGCCGTGGACACTGGAGCAGCTGGCGCGCGCGCTGGCCCTGCCTGGAGTGGCCATCGCCGACATGGCGGAACACCTCGAACGCACGGGGCTACTTGCCCAGGCCGACGACGGCAAACTTTTTCCGGGCCGGGAAATCAGCAACATCACGCTGGCGGAAATCATCAACTGCGCGCGGACCCGGCGCACCGGTCATGAGCCGCATGCACGCCTGTCCGCGCCCGGTGTGCTGGCGCTGCAGGAGTCCATGGAGCTGGCCTGGCGCAAGGCCTGCGGCGATCGCACGCTTGCCGACCTGATTGCGCCGCTGCCGTAAGGCCTGAGGCCTGAGCGGCCTTCAGCTGCCGGCGATGGTGATAGCGTCGATCAGCACCGAGCCGGTGCGGATCGCGCCCAGCTGATCGATGTCGGAACCCAGCGCCTGCACGCCGCGATACATTTCTTTCAGATTGCCGGCGATGGTGACTTCATGCACCGGATAGGCCAGCGTGCCGTTCTCGACCCAGAAGCCCGTGGCACCTCTCGAATAGTCGCCGGTCACGCCATTGACGCCCTGGCCCATCAGCTCCGTGACATACAGCCCGGTGCCCATGCGTGCCAGCAGTGCCGGCTGCTCCAGCAGACCTTCGGAGCTGGTCACCAGCAGATTGTGGATGCCACCGGCATTTCCCGTGGTGCGCAACCCCAGCTTGCGCGCGGAATAGCTGCCGAGCACGTAACCCTGCAATACACCGTCGCTCACCAGTTCACGATCGCGGGTGCTCACGCCCTCCCCATCGAAGGGACTGCTTGCCATGGCCCGCAGCAGATGCGGCCGTTCCTGCATCTGCACGAACCGCGGCAGTACCTGCTGGCCCGATGCGCCCTGCAGGAATGATGAATTGCGGTACTGGCTGGAGCCGCGCACCGCGGAAATCAGATGACCGAAAAAGCCGCGTGCGATATCCGGCGCGAACAGCACGGGCGCCTTGCGAGTGCTGATCTGCGTGGCGCCCAGCCGCGCAATGGCGCGCGCCCCCGCCCGACGACCCACACCTTCCAGATCATCAAGGCCGCTCGCGGCACGGGCTGCCGTGTACCAGTAGTCGCGCTGCATGTCGTCGCCCTGCTGTGCCAGCAGCACGCAACTGACGCTGTGGCTGGTGGTCGGGTAACCGGCGAGGAACCCATGGCTGTTGCCATACACGCGCACGCCGCGATGCGTGGATACCGATGCGCCCTCCGAATTCGTCAGGCGCGGATCCACCGCCATGCCCGCCGCTTCGCAGGCCTGCGCCATCTCGATTGCCTTTTCAGGCGTCAGATCCCAGGGGTGGTAGAGATCCAGATCCGGCACGCTCTGCGCCATGTCCGCGGCATCTGCCAGCCCGGCAAATTCGTCCCTGGCGGTGTGGCGGGCGATGGAACAGGCCTTGGTGACCATCGCGCGCACCGACTCGGGCCGCAGGTCGGCGCTGCTGACGGAGCCCTTGGCACCGTTGAAATAGACGGTTATGCCCAGGCCCCGGTCGCGCTGGTATTTGATGGTTTCGACTTCTCCCAGCCGCACGGTGACATTGAGGCCCTGCTGCAGACTTACGTCGGCTTCGGCCTGGGATGCACCCGCGGCCCGCGCTTCGCCCAGGGCAAAAGACACGATATCGCGAAGTTCCTGGATACGGGATGCGTCGACAGACTGGGACATAGTCCATAATTGTACGGCATGACTGAATTCGAAGATGTTGAACAGGATCGGCCACCCAGCAAGAGCTCGCGCAAGCGGGCCGCCCATGCGGCGCAGAAGATGGGTGAAGTGCTGACACAGATGCGGCCGGAAGAAGTGGCGAAGCTGCCGCTCACCGACCCGCTGCGCGACGCCATAACCGAAGCACGCCGATTGCGGGGGCATGGCGCGCTGGCGCGGCAGTATCAATACCTCGGCAAGCTGATGCGCGAGATCGACATGGATGCGCTGGAGACCGCGATTGCCGCGCTGACAGAGGCGCAGAACATGCGTGCTAGACTGCGCAGATGAAACCGCTGGTCGGCATCATCATGGGTTCCCGGTCGGACTGGGAAACACTGCAACCCGCTGCGCAATTGCTGGAACAGCTGGGTGTCCCACACGAGGTGCAGGTTGTTTCGGCGCATCGCACACCCGACCTGCTGTTCGCATACGCCGAGCAGGCCGAAAGCCGCGGTCTCGCAGCAATCATCGCGGGTGCCGGCGGCGCCGCGCATCTGCCCGGGATGACGGCCGCCAAGACACGCGTACCGGTGCTGGGCGTGCCCGTACAGTCGAAAGCACTCAACGGCATGGATTCGCTGCTGTCGATCGTGCAGATGCCGAAGGGCATCCCCGTGGCCACCTTTGCCATCGGTGCTGCAGGCGCCGCCAACGCCGCGTTGTTTGCCGCCGCCATCGTCGCCTTGCATGACCCGAAAGTCGCCACGGCGCTGGCGGCCTATCGCAAGTCGCAGACCGACGACGTGCTGGCACAGCCCGATCCGCGCGATCCCGCATGACCATTGGCGTGCTGGGCGCCGGCCAGCTCGGACGCATGCTGGCGCTGTCGGGCTATCCACTGGGTCTGGATTTCCTGTTCCTGGACCGCGAAGCCGGCACACCGGCCCATCAGGTTGCACCTTCGCTGCTCGGCAGCTTCACGGATCCGGCGTTGCTGGATGAACTTGCCGGTCGCTGCAGCGTAGTCACCTTCGATTGGGAAAACGTGCCGGCCGAGGCGCTGGACCAGCTGGAATCCCGCATCCGCATTGCCCCGCCGCGCATCGCACTGGCCACGGCGCAGGACCGGTTGCTGGAAAAGCAGCTGTTCGCGCAATTGCGCATTCCCACCAACCGTACCCAGGCGGTGGATTCACTGGCCGACCTGCAGCGCGCCACGCGCGACATCGGTCTGCCCGGTGTGCTCAAGACGCGCCGCCTGGGCTATGACGGCAAGGGTCAGCATGTGCTGCGCAAGGCGGCGGACATCGACACCGCCTGGCAGCTGCTCGGCAATGCGCCACTGCTGTACGAGGCGATGGTGCCCTTCGACTACGAGGTGTCTGCAATCGCCGTGCGCGGCCAGAGCGGCGAGTTTGCGATGTACCCGCTCAACCGCAATCTGCACCGGGATGGCATCCTGCGTCTGACGCGGGCGCCATGGAAGTCCGCGAAGCTCGAGTCGGCGGCGCGCCGCCATCTGCGCAAGGTCATGCACCACTTTGAATACGTCGGCGTGCTGGCGATGGAATTCTTCGTCTATCGCGGCGGCCTGATCGCCAACGAAATGGCACCACGGGTGCACAACTCGGGTCACTGGACGATCGAAGGGGCGGTGACCAGCCAGTTCGAGAATCACCTGCGTGCAATCGCCGGCTTGCCACTCGGCAGCACGGCCGCGCGCGGTCACTGCGCCATGCTCAATCTGATCGGCACCATGCCGGATCATTCATTGCTGCTGGCGCAGCCTGGTTTGCACCTGCATGATTATGGCAAGGCCGAACGACCCGGCCGCAAGCTGGGCCACATAACTATTGTCGAATCGGCTGCCGCGGCTGCCAATCTGCGCGCCACACGCCTGTTGCGCAGAATCGAATCCCGTAAGATCTGACGCGATGTACACGGACTTCTTCAAGCTCAAGGAATTGCCCTTCCGGCTCAGCCCGGATCCGGATTTCCTGTACCTGTCGAAGAATCACTCCCGCGCCAAGGCGTACATGGAGTCGACCATCTGGTTCACCGATGGATTCGTGGTCATCACGGGTGAAATCGGTGCCGGCAAGACCACACTGATCGAGACCTTCCTTGCCGAACTCGAAAAGGACGTGGTGGTCGCGCAGATCAACCAGACCCAGGTTTCATCGGTCGAGTTCCTGCAGGCCGTGCTGGTGCAGTTTGGCTTTTCGCCCTTCAGGATGAAGAAGGCGGAGCTGATCTCGACGCTCAACAGCTTCCTCATCGAGCAGCACGAGGCAGGCCGCAAGGTGCTGCTGATCATCGACGAAGCCCAGAACCTGTCGCAGCGCACTCTCGAGGAAGTACGCATGCTGTCCGGTGTCGAATCCACCAAGGAAAAGGTGCTGCGCATCATCCTGGCGGGACAGCCCGAGCTGAGCGCGAAACTCGATTCGCCGGAGCTCGTGCAGCTGGCGCAGCGCGTGCGCCTGCGGTTCCACCTGACGGCGCTGTCGGCTGAAGACACGAAAGCCTACGTGCTGCATCGGCTTGAGGTCGCAGGCTCGAATGGCCGCACCATCTTCGCGGATGACATGTACCCCGAGATCTACCGCTACACCGGTGGCGTGCCGCGCCTGATCAACACGCTGTGCGAAACCTGCCTGATGGCGGCGCTCAATGCCAATCGCAACCATGTCCTGCTCGACGATCTGAGGACGACCATTGCTGAACTGCAGTGGCCGGAATTCTCGGCGCGCCCGACCGGCCGCAGCAGCACTGGCGTGGTCAAGGAAACGCTGGCAAGAGATGCCGGCATAACGGGCCGCTTCGGCGCCGACAGCAGCATCCGCCGCGGACCCGAGCTCTATATCGGTGCGGCTCCGGGCGACACCGGCGTTCACGAGGCTCTCGTCGATCATCATTTCGCCAAGTTGGTCATCGTCACGGAAGGCAAGACCGTGGGGGAATTGCCGCTGCGCATTGGCCGCACGGTGGTAGGTCGCACGCCCGACAACGATCTGCAGATCGACAGCCGCTTCGTCAGCCGGCATCACTGCCAGATCGTCACCAAGGCGAATACCTGCATCGTGGAAGACCTGAACAGCACCAATGGCATCGTGGTGAAGTCCAAGCGCGTGCGGCGTCACAACCTGAACGATGGCGATGTCATCACCATCGGCAAGCACGACCTGATCTATGTGGATGAACGCAGCGGCCAGCACAGCGGTCAGACGGGCCTGCATCCCAGCACCGATGCGGACGCGGATGCCGAGCCGGATTCTTCAGGTCACGGCGAAACTCACGTCATCTGACGGAAGTCACCCAGCGCCTGCAGTGCGGCCCGGCGCAGGAAGCCCTGATCCGAAGCGACGATGAATGCCGACACACCCAGCGCGCGCAGCCAGGCCACATCAGGTGAATCGATCCGCTCGACGTGCGCACACAACGCCTTGCCGGCGGCACGAGCGGCGGCCGCAATCTGCTCGGTAGCCCGCACCACTTCCGGGGCAGAAGGTCGGTCCACGCCCAGTGCAATGCTCAGGTCTCCGCGCCCGATGAACAAGGCGTCGAGCCCCGGCACGGCGCTGATATCGTCCAGCACATCGAGTGCAGCAAGGTCTTCCACCATGGCGATCACGGCGGTCTGCGCATCGCAGGCAGCGACATGTTCCTGGAATCCGGCCGCGCCATAGCGCCCGGCGCGGGACGAGTTCGTGAAGCCGCGACGGCCGCCGGCGTAGCGGGCCTCGGCCACGATATCGCGCGCGATCGCGCCGCTGCTGACATGTGGCACCAGCACACCCTGCGCGCCGCAGTCCAGCGGCGGGAGGATGTCGCGCGCCTCGCCAGCCGCCACGCGCACCAGCACCGCCACGCCTGCGGCACGACCGGCGAGGATCAGCGCATCCAGCGTAACCCGATCAAACGGCGCGTGTTCCTGGTCGATGACGACAAAATCGAAACCCAGCGAGCCGATGATTTCCACCGGCTGCGTGACCGGCGTCTTGATGAAGGTGCCGAGCAGCAACGCGCCGGCGCGCAGGCGTTCGCGGAATCGCGCCGGATCGGCAACGCTGGTCGAGTTCATGGATTCTTCCGGTCAGCTGAAATAGAGCTTGAGGGCCGTGTCGGAGATCTGGCGGCGCGCCTGGGGCGACGGCACCCATTCCTGCAGACTGAGCAACGCATCGCGATACGTGAGACTGGATTCGTGGCCGACGAAAGGGCAGTCGCTGCCCCACAGCAGTCGCTCGGGGCCAGCGGTCTGCAGCAGGCGGTCGGCGGTCTTCTTTGCCAGCGCCATTGCCAGCGGATCGGGCGTGCCCGTGCCCTGGCTCTGCCAGGTAAGGCGGAATCCCGCGGACAGCTTCACCCAGGTGCGACCCCTGTCCACGGCTCGCAGCAGCGCCTGGAATCCTTCGCTCGCCAGGCCTTCAGCCGGGTCCGGGTGCCCGAAATGATCGAGCACGATGCGCACACCACTGGCTTCAAGCGGCGGCAGGATGGCCGGCAACTGCGGTCCTTCCACGGCCAGATGCACATGCCAGTTGAGGTCAGCCACGCGCCGCAGCAGCAGGCGATATACCTCGCTCCCCAGGTCCGGCAGCTGCTTGCGGCGCGACAGCTGCAGCCGCACGCCGACCACGCCGTCGGCCTTCATGCGCTCGAGCGTGTAACGATCGGTGGCGGGATCGATGTTGACCGTGCCACGCAGTCGCGGCTGGCGCCGCAGCTGCTCGATCATGTAGTCGTTGTAACTGCCGAAGATGCTGATGCCGGCGAGCACGCCGAAATGCACGCCATGCGCGTCGAGCACGCGCAGATAGTCTTCCGCCGTGAAGGCGTAGCCTGGTTTCATCCACGCTGAATCGGCCGTGGGCATGTCCGGCGTGAAGATGTGCGCATGCGCATCCACCACCGGCGGATCGAGCGACTCCACGCCCATGGCCTCAGGCACCCGGCATCGGATATTCGGCGGCGTTCAGCACCCAGCCGGCCTGTTTCGAAAAGTCGACGCGCGGTGGTGCAAAGATGTCGACCAGCTGGTTGCCATCGGTCTGCGTCGCCGCCGACGTATGGATGGCCGGCGGCGGAATCACGGCTATGGAAGGCGCCGGGCAATGCTCATGATCGTCTTTGCGCCAGTTCTGCTGGTTCGCGGTCCACGGCCAGCGGATGTGATGCGTGAAGGCCCCCTGTATGGCGAGCGAGCATTGTTCGAAATCATCGTGGTGATGCGGCGAGAGCCTGGCTGTGTCGCGCGGGCCGGGCTCGAACGGCAGCATGTTGATCATCATCGTGGTGCACCGGAAGATGCGGCCGAAACGGCCCGGCTTCGCTGGCACATCGAGGCTGTAGTGACGAATGCGATAGCCGTCCGGTGGCGCCGGCCATTCCTGGAAGAGAGGAATGTTCGGGTGCTGATGGCCATAGGCCGCGGCGTTCGAAGCCAGCAGCGCGACATCGGCATTGCGTGTGGAGATCACGCGAAGCAGCAGGCCCTGCTGGCGCATCGTCACCACGCTCGCGCCAGGCGGCACGATCGCGATCGAGAAACCCGGCACTGCGACGCGTTCTGCACCAGCCTCGATGACAGCGCCCTCACCCGCATCGGGCAGCACCAGCATGTATTCGTCCACCTGGCCCTGGCGCGCGAACTGCGCACCAGCCTGGCATTCCGAGTAACCAACGACCATGTTCTGACCGCGGCCATACCAGGTGCGCGCCAGGGGCGACTGCTCACCAGGCGCAAGGTCGTGAAACTTCACGTATTCGGCCGCCGCGAATCCTGCGGGAATGCTGGCAGCAGCCTGCGGGGCAAGGCTTGAACGCGGATCGTGTGCTTCGTACATCGCTGGCGTTCCTGACTAAAGGCGGACCTGGTCCGCGCCCTTGAGCTTGAGGCGCGCGCGCACCTGCTCCGGCGTGGCCACATCCAGTGACAGTTCCCGCAGTATGCGGCATATCTTCGCGACCTGGTCCGCGTTGGATCGAGCCAGTTCGCCACGGCCGATATAGAGGCTGTCTTCCAGCCCTACGCGCACATTGCCGCCCAGCAGCGCGGCATGCGTGCACATGGCCATCTGGTGCCTGCCAGCGGCCAGCACTGACCATTCCAGCTCATTGCCGAACAGTCGCTGTGCCGTGCGTAACATGTGCAGCAGGTGGTCCAGTTCGGCGCTGATGCCGCCAGGGATACCCAGCACGAACTGCAGGAACAGCGGCGGTGCATACGGCCGCTTCTCCAGCGCAATGGCCAGGTTGTAGATCTGACCCACGTCGTAGCACTCGAATTCGAAGCGCACGCCATGTCCTTCGCCCAGCCGCACCATCACCGTATCGATATCCTCGAAGGTGTTGCGAAACACGTGGCGACGCGCGATATCCCGGTAGCCACGCTCCCACTCATGCTGCAGCGACGGCAATTTCTCCAGCGCCATGAAGCCCGCGAAATTCATCGTGCCGAGGTTCAGCGAGGTCATTTCCGGGCTCACACGCTCCGGCGCCTCGAGCCGCTCTGCCAGCGACATCCCCGGTCCGCCGCCAGTAGTGATGTTGATGATGGCATCACAGCGGGCGCGGATCTGCGGCAGGAACTGCATGAAGACGTCAGGATCGGCAGTCGGGCTGCCATCCAGCGCGTTGCGGGCGTGCAGGTGCAGCACCGCGGCACCGGCTTGCGCCGCAGCGACGGATTCCTCGATGATCTGCACCGGCGTCAGTGGCAGATAGGGCGACTGGCTCGGCGTATGGATGGAGCCCGTAATGGCGCAGGTGACGATGACTGGGCGTGACATGTGGACCTTACGGGGGTAGCAGTTCCGGCGGGTCGCGGCCCGATACCGGATTCTTGTAGTGGAAGGCCATGGTGGCAAGTTCCGGAAATGGCGCTGCGGGAGCGCCGCGCAACGGTCCATCTGGCGGCACGCCGTTGTTCACTGCGGGTGGCCGCGCGGCAGCAGCTGCCGCGGCGCGGGGGACAGGCGGCGCGACCCGCGCCCAGCCCGTGGAGTAGCTGGCAGTCCACGTGTAGTCCAGATCCATGCGGGCGATCTTCCACACACCGCGCTCGCGCACCACGTTGTTCTCGTAGATGCCGATGATGTACGAGCCATCATTGTCACGGGCACTGTTGAGCTGCAGCAGCTTCTCGCGAATGCGGGCGCTGCGGCCGTCCGGCGCAACATTCACGACCGGCTCGGTCTTCTGGTGCAGGGTCATGCTGGCAGCGCGACGACCGTTCCTGCCATAGCGCGCCACCATCGATTCGCGCACCCGCTCGCGGCCGATGTAGTTGCCGATGCCGGCCAGTTCCTTCGAGCCGTTCACCGCGAACATGTCGGCAGTATTGTCCCAGAGGAATTCATCGATGTAGTAGCCGTAGGCGTTGGAAACATTTTCCGCACCATCCTGGGCCACGACCACATCCAGATCGCGTTCGGCTGCCGTCAGCGCATCGTCCAGCGAGCCTGTCAAGGTCAGCGCGGCGGGACGCCCGAAGGCATCTCGGTCACGGCCCGGGTTGCTGAAGCGCACTGGCGGCACCTGAAACGCGGGGTACGCCGCATAGATGACGGTGGGCACTGCATCGGCGGCATAGCCTGCTGCGGCGGTTCGCACCGGCAGCGCGCTCTTCGCCCATCCCTGGGCATAGTCGCTGCGCAGCCGCTGGTATACATG
Organism: Gammaproteobacteria bacterium; assembly: GCA_031424095.1. Classification (GTDB taxonomy): domain Bacteria; phylum Pseudomonadota; class Gammaproteobacteria; order Steroidobacterales; family Steroidobacteraceae; genus ZC4RG30. The sequence goes on along the minus strand of JANPGU010000349.1, from coordinate 3,184 downwards.
CACGGACTGCAGCTGCCACTTGCCAGCGATGAGGCGGTAGCTGTTGTCGTGCAGGTTGATACCCCAGAACGCATCCTGGCCATTCTGGCCGGTCATCGCAAGTTCAGTGCCGCGCAGCGTCGCGCTGCGGCAGTCAGCCGCCAGCGTGACCACGGGCTGCATCTGCGTATGGTCGTTGATCACACCGACCGCCAGATCCTGCGGACCAAGCTGCTCCAGCGCATGACGGATGCTGGCGCGCCCGCGATAGACACCGCGCTGGCCGGGCTCGAAGGTGCCATCGGCGGCATAGAGGTCGGCGATGTCATCCCACATGCGCCGATCCATGTAGAAGCCATAGGCGTTCTGCAGGCTGCGGATCGTTGATTCCGCCTGCAGGCAGGCCAGTTGTGCCGTGAGCTGCGCAATGCGGCCGCGCTGGCCGACTGCATCGCGTGGCGATCGGTCAGCCGCCGTCAGTGGCGGGCTCTGCGGAATCGGCGTGCCGGCGCGATCCGGCGAATAGTGGAAGGGCACGATCGTGACCTTGTCGCTCTGGTCCGCATTGCGCCAGCCGGGCGCGTACGCACCGGCGAAGGAGGGGTGGTAATGCAGGCGGCGGATCTTCCAGATACCGTCCTCTGCCACGTATTCGTTCTCGTAGATGCCATCGGCCCAGTCCGCCCTGAGGCCGAATTGCCCGGTCATCGAGAGCTCATGCCAACGGCCACGCAGCACGCGACCATCAGGGTCCATAGTCACCACGGGGCTGAATGCCATGTGTGAGTTGAGGTCACCCTCGCCCAGCGACCTGCGACCCGTGCCCGCCAGTGCCTGCGACTGCAGCATGGCGGCGATCGGCGCGCGGCCGGCGACTGCAAACGTGCCGACCTGCGCAACCGCATCGCGGGTGAACAGGGCTGCGGCCTCCTGCCACTGCCCCGCTTCGCGATAATGGTTCAGCGCGTTCTGCAGGCGCTTTACCGAGCGCAGGGCGGTGGCATGCCGGACGCTGACCGACAGGCGTTCGAGGCGCAGCGCTTCTGCCTGCAGCTTCACCGCCTCGTCGGAAGGCACTGGAACCCGCAGTTCCGGGTGCCCGGCCAGCGCTTCCTCCAGCACACTGGTATCGATCAGTTTCGCAAGCTCGGCACGGGCACGCGGGGCGCGTTGCGGCTGCACGCCGCGGGCGAGGTATCTTTCCTCGTCCTCCATCACATTGAGCAGATCGGGAACAATTGCGCCGGGATAACGATGATGGTGCCAGGTGCGGGCCACCGTTGATTCATCGTAGCCGGCGGACTTCGCCACCGCTGTCCAGGCCGCCCGCGGATCCAGATGCAGGTCGCGGGTGGCTTTCAGCACCGAGCGCACGAATTCGACGATGCGCTGGCGCTGCACCGGATCTGCCAGCTGCGCAGCAGTGGTATTGAGATTGAAGATCTCGGGGTAGATCCCCTTGCCGTTGAACTCGATCGCGTCGCTGCCCAGGCGATGTGCGATGTTGTCGATCATCGGCTCCCAGATCGTGACGGCATCGATCTCGCCGCGGGCCATGGCATCTTCGGCAGTCGCGATGTTCAGCGGCACGATCACGACATCATCGTAATCGAGGCCCACGGTGCGCAACATGCGATGCAGGAAATAGCCCGACGAGGTGATGGCGATGGTGGCAATGCGCTTGCCTTTCAGATCAGCCAGGCTGTTGATGCCGGCAGAGCGGCGCGCCACGATGCGGTACAGGCCCTCGGACACCGTCATGATGATGCGCAGGTCCGGATTGGTGAGCGACGCACGCAGGGCCTGCGTTTCCGCATTGGTAGCAAGCTCCGCGCCCCCTGCCCTTGCCAGATCGGGCACGCCGCCATTGCTGATCACCACGGGGGCGGCATGCCATTGCCCGGCCAGCAGCACCGACGCCAGTTCAATGGTCGTGACGTTGCCCTGCACACGCAGCGCGGGCTCGGCACTGGCAGCCGCGGTGGCCAGCAGCGGCAGCAGCGCACTCAGCCACACGCCCAGCCGCCTGCGCCCAGTCTGTTTTTTCATGGAACGAAGATACACGGGTGGCGCGATCAGTAAGCGCGCCGATAGATATCGCGCGCGTCCTGCAGGGTCACAACACGAGGATTCTGCTGCAGCAGGCGTTGTACGGTCAGTGCGGATTCCGCCAGGCGGTCGATGGCAGATTCCGGCACGCCCAGCTCGACGATGTGCGCCGGAATACCGCAGCCGCGATTCAGCGCGCGGATGTATTCGACGCCGCGCTGCGCGACATCCGGCGCCGCACCGTCGGTGGCCACGCCCATGGCGGCACCGATGTCGGCGTATCGCTGCGGCGCAGCCGGCAGGTTGAATTCCAGCACATGCGGCAGCAGCACGGCATTCGAGGTGCCGTGCGCGACGCCGAATTCACTGCCCAGCGGATAGGCCAGTGCATGCACTGCCGCGGTGTTGACGGGACCGAGACAAAGGCCGCCGTACAGGCTACCCAGCGCCACATCGGCGCGTGCGCCAATATCGGAGCCGTCCCGATAGGCAGCAGGCAGACTGCGCGCAATGCGCCGGATACCTTCCAGCGCCCACGCATCCACCAGCGGATGCGACTGCCGGTTGGCATAGGCTTCAATGCAATGGGTCAGTGCATCCATTGCCGTCGACGCAGTGAGCGCAGCTGGCATGCCGATGGTGAGTACGGGATCCACGAACGCTGCGTCCGGCACCAGATGCGGACTGATGACGCCTTTCTTCAAGCCATCTGCGGAGTCCTGCACGATCGCAATAGGTGACACCTCGCTGCCGGTGCCCGAGGTCGTTGGAATGCACACCAGTGGCGTAGTGCGCGCAACCAGATTGCCGATGCCGAACACTTCGCTGATGCGCTGTCGCCCGTCGAGCAATGCTGCGACCAGCTTTGCCACGTCCATGACACTACCGCCGCCGAGTCCCACGATGAGTTCTGCACCGCAGTCACGCGCCGCGGTCATGGCCGCATTCAGGTCATCGACATGGGGCTCGTGCGTGAGGCCATCCCACACTTCCACGCGGCGCCCCTGACTGCGCAGTTGCGCCACGAGCGAATCCGACAAGGCGCGCACGGGCGGCGAGGTGACGACCAGCACGCCGGCAGGATTCAAACCTGCAATCCATTCCGCACAGGAATCCGCGCAATGTGGACCGAACACGAGCTTGCGTGGCAGCTGCA
>JANPGU010000348.1:0-28000 GCA_031424095.1 Gammaproteobacteria bacterium | reverse complement strand
TGCGGCGGGTGAAAGCACGCGCAGCGGCTGCTGCCACGCAATTGCCTTCAGACCTCTCGCCACTGCTGCGACGTATCTATGCCGCACGCCATGTCGCAAGTTCTGCCGAGCTTGCTACCGGACTTGCGGCGCTGTTGCCGGTGGGTTCGCTTGCGGGAGTGCAGCAGGCGGCTGAACTGCTGCTGCAGCACCGCCGCGGCCGCGTGCTGATCGTCGGCGACTTCGACGCCGACGGCGCCACCAGCACCGCGCTGATGATGCATGCGCTGACCGAGTGGGGATTCCAGGCCGACTTCCTCGTCCCCGACCGGTTCCGGTTTGGCTATGGACTGACACCTGGCATCGTCGCGCAGGCGCTGGAGCGGACGCCCACCCTCATCGTCACTGTGGACAACGGAATTTCAAGTCTCGAGGGAGTGACCGCCGCGCGGGCTCATGGCATCGACGTGCTGGTCACCGACCATCATCTTCCGGGCGAGCAGCTGCCGGACGCCAATGTCATCGTGAATCCGAATCTGCCCGGCAGTGCCTTCGGCAGTCGCGCGCTGGCGGGAGTTGGCGTTGCGTTCTATGTGCTGGTGACCTTGCAGCGGGCATTGCAGGCGACAGGGCAATGGCAGGCGGGCAGCAGGTCCGTGGCGCACTGGCTCGACCTGGTGGCGCTGGGCACGGTGGCCGACCTGGTACCGCTGGATGCCAACAACCGGGTGCTGGTGGGACAGGGTCTCCAGCGCATGCGCGCAGGCCAGTGCGTGCCCGGCGTGCTGGCGCTGCTGGAAGTAGCCAGGCGCGATGCGGCAACTGTGGTTGCCGCGGATCTGGGTTATGCAGTTGGCCCGCGCCTGAATGCGGCGGGCCGGCTGGACGACATGAGCATCGGCATCCGCTGCCTGATAGCGCGCGATCCCGCTGCCGCCCGCGCATTGGCCGCAGAGCTCGATGTGCTGAACAAGCAGCGCCGGCAGATCGAAGCCGACATGCAGGTCCAGGCGCAGGCGGCGGTGAAAAGCGTGGGTGCCTGGCGCGACGGTGAGCGTCACGCAGGTCTGAGCCTGTTCGATGCCGGCTGGCACCAGGGCGTGGTCGGTCTCGTTGCCAGTCGCATCAAGGACCGCACCGGTCGGCCCGTGGTGGCATTTGCACCCGCCGGGGATGGTCTGGAACTGCGGGGCTCGGCGCGATCCATTGCGGGTGTGCATGTGCGCGACGTGCTCGAATCCATTGCCACTCGACATGTGGGCCTGATCAAGCGCTTCGGTGGCCATGCCATGGCAGCGGGCCTCACCATCGAGCAGCCTGATCTCGACCGTTTTGCGCGCGCCTTTGACACTGCCGTGGCAGAGCGGCTGGCGCAGGTGGAATCCGACGATGTGGTGTGGACCGATGGCGTCCTGCCGGATGCCGACATCTCGCTGGTGACCGCGCAGCTGCTGCGTGACGCGGGGCCATGGGGGCAGGCATTCCCCGAGCCGACGTTTGAAGGCGAATTCGAAATCGAGTCCGCGCGGGTGATCGGTGACAAGCACGTGAAGTGCTGGCTGCGGCCGGTGGGTTCGCAGGCACGGTTCGATGCCATCGCCTTCAACCTGCTGGACGGCGAGCGCTTCGCCGCGCCGCCGCAGGGCCGCATGCGGCTGGCCTATCGGCTCGACATCAACCACTGGCAGGGCGAAAGGCGCCTGCAACTGCTGATCGAGCACATCGAATAGACCTATAATTGGGGGTTCCACATCCTCCAGTGAGCTCTGTAGCCCTCCATGCCTGTAGAAACCGGCCTCATCAAGAAAAGCCTTCGCGACCTCATCGAGCGTGCCACGTCGTTACGGGGGTTTCTTTGACTACGACGGCAAGAAGGAGCGGCTGGAAGAAGTCGGCCTCGAGCTCGAATTGCCGGATGTCTGGACGCAGCCGGAGCGGGCGCAGGAGCTGGGGCGTGAACGCGCGCGGCTGAGCGCCGACATCGGCCAGCTCGATGGCGCACTGTCCGGCCTGAACAACGCCAGTGAATTGCTGGAGATGGCGGAGGCCGAAGACGATGCAGCCTCGGTCGGCGACATCGAAAAGGAACTGCCGCAGCTCGAGTCGCGCGTGCGTGCGCTGGAGTTCCGTCGCATGTTCCGCGGCGAAATGGACGCGCACAGCGCCTATCTCGATATCCAGGCCGGCGCCGGCGGCACCGAAGCGCAGGACTGGGCGCAGATGCTGATGCGCATGTACCTGCGCTGGGGCGCGGCGCGCGGCTTCAAGACGGAAGTGCTGGATTCCAACCCCGGCGAAGTCGCCGGCATGAAGAGCTGCACCATTTCCTTCGATGGTGAATACGCCTACGGCTGGCTGCGTACCGAGACCGGCGTGCACCGGCTGGTGCGCAAGAGCCCGTTCGATTCGGGCAATCGCCGCCACACCTCGTTCTCGTCGGTGTTCATCTCGCCGCAGGTCGACGACGACATCAAGGTCGATCTGAATCCTGCCGATATCGAAATGGATGTGTTCCGTTCCAGTGGCGCGGGTGGCCAGCACGTGAACAAGACCGAATCGGCGGTGCGGTTGCGCCATCTGCCCTCTGGACTGGTGGTGGCCTGCCAGGGCGAGCGCAGCCAGCACAAGAACCGCGCCACCGCGATGAAGATGCTGAAGGCCAAGCTCTACGAGCTGGAAGTGAACAAGCGCAACGCGGCGGCGCAGGTGCTGGAAGATTCCAAGTCGGATGTGAGCTGGGGCAACCAGATCCGTTCCTATGTGCTGGACCAGTCCCGCATCAAGGATCTGCGCACCAATGTCGAGGTCGGCAATACCGTTGCCGTGCTCGATGGTGATCTCGACCAGTTTATGGAAGCCAGTCTCAAGGCGGGACTCTAGTCATGACAGAACAAACCCGCGGCCCGAACGAGACGCCTGTGCCGGTGCCTGGTGTCGAAGCCGTGCAGGATGAAAACAAGCTCATCGCCGAACGGCGCGCCAAGCTCGCCGTGCTGCGCACGCAGGGCGTGGCCTTTCCGAATGATTTCCGCCGCACGCATTATGCAGGCGACCTGCAGGCTGCCCATGTCGACAGCACGGCCGAGCAGCTGGAGCAGGCAGCCATCATCGTGACGGTCGCCGGACGCATGCTCGCCAAGCGCGTCATGGGCAAGGCGAGCTTCGCCACGGTTGCCGATCCTGGTGCGAAGATCCAGCTGTTCTTGCAGTCGAGTTCGCTTCCCCTGGTCTACGATGAGTTCAAAGGATGGGATGTCGGTGACACCATCGGCGCCACCGGAACGCTGTTCCGCACGCGCACCGGCGAACTGTCGGTGAAGGCCACCGCACTGCGGCTGCTCGCGAAGTCGCTGCGTCCGCTGCCGGACAAATGGCATGGCCTGGCCGATACCGACACGCGTTACCGCCAGCGCTATGTCGACCTGATCGTCAATGAGGATTCACGCGCAGTATTCGTGGCGCGCACGAAACTGGTTCGCGCCTTGCGCACCGAGCTCGATGGCCGCGGCTTCATGGAAGTCGAAACCCCGATGATGCAGCCCATCCCCGGTGGCGCTGCGGCACGGCCATTCGTCACCCACCACAATGCGCTCGACATGCAGATGTACCTGCGCATTGCACCGGAGCTGTACCTGAAGCGGCTCGTGGTCGGTGGCTTCGAGAAGGTCTACGAGATCAATCGCAATTTCCGCAACGAGGGATTGTCCACGCGGCACAATCCAGAGTTCACGATGATGGAATTGTATTGGGCGTACGCCGACTACCGCGACCTCATGGACCTCACCGAAGATCTGGTCACGTCACTGGTCGATGTGGTGAAGCCTGGCGTACGGCAGTTCTCATACCAGGGCCGGGACTACAACCTCGCCACACCGTTTCGCCGCGTGACCATGCAGGATTCGATTATCGAGAACAATCCGGGCATCGATGCCACGCGCCTGCGCGATATGCCCTACCTGCGCGAGTGGTGCGCGCGGGTTGGTGCCAGGTTCGACAAGTCCGACGGTGCCGGCAAGCTGCAGGTGCACATCTTCGACAACACGGTGGAGCAGACCCTGCTGGATCCCACCTTCATCTTCGGCTACCCGGCCGAAGTGTCGCCGCTGTCGCGGGCCAATGATGCGGATCCGTTCCTCACCGACCGCTTTGAATTCTTCATGGCCGGGCGCGAACTCGCCAATGGGTTTTCGGAGCTGAACGATCCCGAAGATCAGGCGGCGCGTTTCCTGGCGCAGGTCGAGCGCAAGGATGCCGGTGACGACGAAGCCATGTTCTACGACGCGGACTACATCCGTGCGCTCGAGTACGGCATGCCGCCCACTGCAGGTCTCGGCATCGGCGTCGATCGGCTGGTCATGTTCCTCACCGACCAGGCGGCGATTCGCGACGTGCTGCTGTTTCCGCAGGTTCGCCCCGAAGCCACGTGAGCAGCGACCTTCCCATCGGTGTTTTCGACTCGGGCATCGGTGGCTTGACGGTGCTGAAAGCGCTGCGGCAGCGGTTGCCGGCCGAGCGCTATCTCTATCTCGGCGATACGGCACGCCTTCCCTATGGCACCAAGACCGCCGCGACGGTGGAACGCTATGCGCTGCAGGCGGTGGCGGAACTGGACCGCAGGGGCGTCAAGGCGGTGGTGATTGCCTGCAACACGGCGTCTGCCGCGGCGCTGCCGGCGCTGGCTGCCGCGCATCCCCAGCTGCCCGTGATCGGCGTGATCGAGCCTGGTGCCGCGGCGGCAGTGGCGGCGACGCAGACGCGGCGCATAGCCGTGATCGCGACGGAGGGCACCGTGCGTGGCGGCGCTTATCAGCGCGCCATCCTGCAACGCCTGCCGGACGCGGTGGTCACGGCCGTTCCGGCAACGCTGTTCGTTGCGCTGGCCGAAGAAGGATGGATCGACGGCGAGGTGGCGGTGGCGGTGGCGCAGCGCTATCTCGCACCCTTGTTCGCGCAGCCTGCCGCGGCCCCGGATGTGCTGGTCCTCGGATGCACCCATTTCCCGCCCATGATCGAGGCGATACGGCAGGTGGTCGGCGAGGGCGTGCGCATTGTCGATTCCGCGGTCACCACTGCAGCCGCACTGGCGGGGCTGCTGGCGGCTGCGCGCCTGCAAGCAGGCCGCGGCGCAGGTTCTGCGAAATTCCTGATCACGGATGGTGAAGAACGCTTTGCCCGCGTCGGACCGACGTTCCTGGGCAGCGTCATTGATCCGCTGCAGATCGAGCGCGTCGATCTTTAAGTCGGGGGCGCGGCCAGCTGCGGCAGCGAGTACGGCAGCGGCAGCGGTGTGCAGTCAAGCGGCTGCGTGGTGCTGCCCGGTTCAGCCGCGTCGTCTGCAGGCGCCTGCAACGCAAGCTGCGTGACAGCGAGGAATTGCTGGCCGCCCGCTTCATCGGGCGCAGCCAGGAGGATCTGCGCACCGCGGCCGTCGGCCAGTCGCACCCGCTCACCGGGTGCCAGTGCAGCGGTGGATGCCGTGTAGAACCGCTGCGCGCGCCGCTTGACCTGGCCACGATAATGCGCCCGTGCCACGACTTCCTGTCCGGTGTAGCAGCCCTTGGTCAGCGAGATGGCGTCGACCAGATCCAGATTCAGCATCTGCGCCACGAAGCTGCCCGAGGTGGCGGTGAACACCTCCGGCAGCCCCGCCTCGATGTCAGCCAGTCGCCAGGTCGCCGCATCGGCCGGGTGACCTTCGGGAAACGGTTCGACGCGCGGCGCGACAATCAGCTGCCGCCAGCCCGTTGCGTCCATCGGCATGTGCAGCCGGGTGCTGGCGGCCATTTCTGCATCCGGCCCGGTGATGCCGTACACCCGCCAGGTCGCACCGGCTTCGGCCACTTTGACCTTGGCGCGCAGCACGTATTTGGCGAGCAGGTGCCGCACCTGCTCCGCCAGGTCGGCTGGCATGACAAGCAGGACATGGTCCTGGGCCAGGTGCAGCAGCCGCAGCACCGCGACCACTCGGCCCTGGGGATTATTCAGCGCGGCCAGCAGGCTGCCGCGGCCCGGCAGCGCGGTGACATCGTTCGACACCTGGCCCTGCATGAAGGCGAGCACGTCCGCGCCCCGGGCATCGAGCACGGTCAGGTGGTCCAGTCTTGTCAGCGCCAGGTCGGGCATGGATGCAGTGTCGTGGAAAAGGGGAGGGCTGCGGGCCGTTGCAGCCGGCGTCAGCGAATTCTGGCAGAATACGTGCTTATGCAGCTATTGGAAGAAAGTGCGGGCGTGGTGGACTCCTCCGCCCCCGCGGAAGGCTTGAAGCCGGCGCCTGCGCCTGCGATTGCCGAAACTGGTGGCCCCACCGGCCCTGAACCCACTCGCTACGGCGACTGGGAGCGCCGCGGGCGCTGCATCGACTTCTAGCGGAAATTCCATGGCGCACCGACCGCTTTCTCCCCATCTGAGCATCTACCGCTTTGCCTACACCATGGCACTGTCGATCCTGCACCGGATCACGGGTGTCGCACTGGCGGCTGGACTGATCGTGCTGGCCACCTGGCTCATGGCACTGGCCGGCGGCGCGGATGCTTACGCCAGTTTCCAGCGCTTTTCCGGCAGCTGGGTGTTCGCCGTGCTCATCGCTCTGTGGGTGGTCGCCTTTGTGTTCCATTTCTGCAATGGCATCCGGCATCTGTTCTGGGATGCCGGCATGGGGCTGGAGCGCGCGCAGGCCCGGCGCAGCGCACTGCTCGTGGTGGTGCTCGTGACCCTGCTGTCGCTGCTGCTGCTGTACGCATTGTTCGGCAAGGTGGGTGCATGAGCGAAGCGGCCAATGCGCTGTCGAAATTTCTCGGCCGCGGTTCCGCGCACGAGGGTGCGCATCACTGGCGCGCGCAGCGCATCAGTGCGCTGGCGCTGCTGCCGCTGACCCTGTGGTTCCTGTATTCCATGCTGTGCATGCCGGACTACGGCTTCGACACCCTCAGTGCGTGGCTGTCCGCGCCGTGGCGGGCGCTGTGCATGAGCCTGCTGGTGTTCTGCATTGCCTGGCATTCGCAGCTGGGCGTGCAGGTGGTCGTTGAGGATTATGTGTACGGCAAGGTGGCCAAGCCGCTGACCCTGCTGCTGAGCGCTTTTGCGCATGTCGTGCTGGGCGCTGCCGGTGTATTGGCCGTGCTCGGCGTCGCGTTCAAAGGTTGAGTGACATGGCCTACGAGTTTATCGACCATACCTACGACGTCATCGTGATCGGTGCGGGTGGCGCCGGACTGCGTGCCACGCTGGGTCTCGCCGAAGCCGGCCTGACCACCGCCTGCATCACCAAGGTGTTTCCGACGCGCAGCCATACCGTGGCGGCACAGGGTGGCATCAGTGCCTCACTCGCCAACATGGGTGAGGATGACTGGCGCTGGCACATGTACGACACCGTCAAGGGCTCCGACTGGCTCGGTGACCAGGACGCGATCGAGTTCATGTGCAAGGAAGCGCCCGCTGCGGTCATCGAGCTCGAGCATTACGGGGTGCCGTTCTCGCGCACCGCCGACGGCCGCATCTACCAGCGTCCCTTCGGCGGCATGACCACGAATTATGGCAAGGGCATCGCGCAGCGCACCTGTGCTGCCGCCGATCGCACCGGCCACGCCATGCTGCATACGCTGTATCAGCAGTCGCTGAAGGCGCAGGCCGAGTTCTTCATCGAATATTTCGCCATCGATCTGATCATGGAGAATGGTGCCTGCCGCGGTGTCGTGGCGCTGGACCTGGCCACCGGTCAGTTGCATCGCTATCGCGCGCACATGACGGTGCTGGCCACGGGCGGCTACGGCCGCGCGTATTTCTCCTGCACTTCTGCGCATACCTGCACCGGCGATGGCGGCGGCATGGTGTTGCGGGCCGGCCTGCCCATGCAGGACATGGAGTTCGTGCAGTTCCATCCCACCGGCGTCTATGGCTCGGGCTGCCTCATTACCGAGGGCGCGCGGGGCGAAGGCGGGTATCTGACCAACAGCCGTGGTGAGCGCTTCATGGAGCGCTACGCCCCCAACGCAAAGGATCTGGCCTCACGCGATGTGGTCAGTCGGGCAATGACCATGGAGATCCGCGACGGTCGCGGCGTGGGTGATGCGGCGGATCACATTCACCTGCATCTGGAGCACCTGGGCCCCGATGTGATTCACGAGCGCCTGCCCGGCATTGCGGAAACCGCGCGCATCTTTGCGGGCGTGGATGTGAACCGCGATCCGATCCCCGTGCTGCCCACCGTGCACTACAACATGGGCGGCGTGCCCTGCAATTACCACGGCGAAGTGGTCAACGGCTCGGCCGGCAATCCCGATCAGGTTGTGCAGGGCCTGATGGCAGTGGGCGAGGCGGCCTGCGTATCGGTACATGGCGCCAACCGACTGGGCTCGAATTCATTGCTTGATCTGGTGGTCTTCGGCCGCGAGGCGGCGCGTCACTGCGCCACCGTGGTGAAACCCGGTACGCCGCACAAGCCGCTGCCGAAGGATGGCGCTGACCTGGCGTTGTCGCGCCTCGACCGTTTGCGGCATGCCAAGGGTGAACGGCCGACCGCGCAGATCCGGCTCGAGATGCAGAAGATCATGCAGGCCGATGCCGCCGTATTCCGTACCGCGCAGTCGCTGCAGGAAGGCGTCACCAAACTGGCCGCCACGTTCCAGAGCTTCGCGCAGGTGGGCGTCAGCGACCGCGGCCTGATCTGGAACACCGACCTGATTGAAACGATGGAACTGGAGAACCTGCTGCTGCAGGCCACCGTCACCATTGTGTCCGCGGAGAATCGCCATGAAAGCCGCGGCGCCCATGCACGCGAGGATTTCCCGGCGCGCGATGACGTGGAGTGGCTTAAACACAGCCTCAGCTGGGTGGACGCCGATGGCGGCACCCGGCTGTCCTATCGACCGGTGCATCTCAACACGCTCACCAGCGACGTGGAAACCGTGCCCCTCAAGGCGAGAACCTACTGATGGTCCAGTTATTCCTGCCCCCTGATTCACGCATCAAGCCCACCGGCAAGACGCACAAGGCGCCCGCCGGCGCGAAAAAGCCGCGCGTGTTCCGCATCTATCGCTTCGATCCGGACAGCGGCGAAAACCCGCGCGTGGACAGCTACGAAGTGGACATGGCCAGCTGCGGCCCGATGGTTCTGGACGCGCTGATCAAGATCAAGAACGAGATCGATCCCACCCTGTCATTCCGGCGGTCGTGCCGCGAAGGCATCTGCGGTTCCTGTGCGATGAACATCGACGGCCTGAACACCCTGGCGTGCACCAAGGCCTGCGCCGATGTGAAGACCAGCGCGGTGGCGATCTATCCGCTGCCGCATATGCCGGTGGTGAAGGACCTGATCCCCGATCTGACGCAGTTCTACGCGCAGTACGCGGCGGTGAAACCGTGGCTGACGGCGCGCTCGCCGGCACAGCCGGATCGCGAGCGCTACCAGTCCAAGGAAGACCAGGAAAAGATCGACCGGCCGTCGGCCTGCATCCTGTGCGCCTGCTGCTCCACCTCGTGCCCGAGCTACTGGTGGAATTCCGACCGCTATCTGGGACCGGCCGCGTTGCTCGCGGCCTATCGCTGGATCATCGACAGCCGCGACGATTCCACCGGCGAGCGGCTCGACGCGCTCGAGGATCCGTTCCGGTTGTATCGCTGCCACACGATCATGAATTGCACTGAAGCCTGTCCGAAGGATCTCAATCCGGCGCGGGCCATCGCCGACATCAAGCGGATGATCGACGAACGACGCAACTGATGCAGGCCGCGCCTGCACCGGAAATGGGCCGGCTGCTGTGGCGTTGCCGGCGCGGCATGAAGGAACTGGACCTGCTGCTGAGCGGTTACGTTGCCGATCGCTGGAGCGCGGCAGGTCCCGCTGAAAAGGCCACTTTCGAACGCATTCTCGAATTGCCGGATCCGCTGCTTGCCGCGTATCTGATGGAACGTGATGTTCCGTCCGACCCACCTCTGCAGGAGCTGCTGGCAATACTGCGTGGCCGCGCTGCTGCGCGCCTGGCAGCCGCCGCCGCCGCCGCGCCCGCATCCGGCCTGCCGCAGTCTTGAGCTGCCACTGATCCCGTTGCCGGCGGCCCGCCGCGTGGGTCGCTGCTTCGCGATTGCGCTGCTGCTGTATGCCATCGAGCTGCTGGCGCGCGGTCACTGGCTGGTCGCGACCGTGGCGACGTTACTTGCCGCAGGCACGCATCTGGGCCGGGGCAAGCTGGCCGCGCAGGATTCGCGGGCGCCCCGGCGGCTGCTGCTGGCGGCCGATGGCAGCATCCACGTGCACTGCATTGGCGGTGCCACCGTGGCGGTGACTCTCGCCGGCGAGAGCCTGTGGCTGGGAAATTCGCTGCTGCTGGTGCTGCGCGAGCCCGGCAGGACGCACCGGCTGCTGCTGGGGCCGGGAAATCTCGATCCGTTCACGCTTGCCACGCTGCGGCGACGATTGCGCGGTGCAGCGGTCGCACCCGTGGATCCTGCGGTAGACTCGCGTTCCGCATACCGTACTCCCCCAGGCACTATTGAACAGATCACACGCGGATTCCCTGTGTAGGACTTCCGGGCGAACTTTCCGCCCGGTTCAGTGTCCATTCAGGAGGCTAGCCAGGCTCCCGCCAGGCGCGGGAGTCGGGGTTTGCTGTTGAGCGTGGACACCGGTGATCTCGGTCTGGTGCAGCGTGTGCAGAAGGGCGATAAAACCGCCTTCGATCTGCTCGTGCTGAAGTACCAGCACAAGGTCGTGAAGCTGGTGACGCGTTATCTGCGGGATCCTTCAGATGCAGAGGACGTGGCCCAGGAAGCATTCATCAAGGCGTATCGGGCCCTGCCCCAGTTTCGCGGGGACAGCGCCTTCTACACCTGGCTGTATCGTATTGCGATCAATACGGCCAAGAACGCCATCGTGTCGCGCGACCGCAGTCCGATCGACTTCGATCTGGATATGCAGAACATCGAGGAATCCAATTCGATGCAGATGCGCCTGGCAGATCCGGAAACGCCGGAGAGCCTGCTGCAGACGGAAGAGATCCGTGTGACGGTGAACGAAGCGATAGACGCATTGCCTGAAGATCTGCGCACCGCCATCGTGCTGCGCGAACTGGAAGGCCTGAGTTACGAAGACATCGCACAGGCGATGGATTGTCCGGTTGGCACCGTGCGGTCGCGCATTTTTCGCGCCCGCGAGGCGATCGACCGCAGATTGTCGGAAGTTTTTGAAGGCGGCTTGGGTCGTGCTGAGGAGTCGGGATGAACGAGCAGGAACAGATCAGTCAGTTGTCGGCGTTGTTCGATAACGAATTGCCACCCGCACAGTCGGGCATGGTGATCCGCCGGGCACTGAAGGACCCGGCGTTGCGCGCCTCATGGGGCCATTACGCACTCATCGGTGCCTGCATCCGCGGCGAGCCGGTGCACGCCGGGCGGCTGCCGGATGTCGCCGAACGGGTGCGAGCCCGACTGGCGGCTGAAGCCGAACATGAAGCCGCCTCGGCACCGGCGCTCGCCGGTTACGACACGGCGGAACGCAGTCGCTTTGCGCGATATGGTCGCGGCGTGCTGGGTGGCGCCATTGCTGCCGGCGTAGCCATTGTGTCGCTGGTGGTGGTGCGAAACATGTCGCCGCTGGCAGCGGTTCCCGCAGTGCAGTTGGCGCAGGCAGGTGTTCCCGCGGCTGTGACTAGCCAGCCACAGGCGCAATCTGCTGTGTCGCTGGTGACACCGGTGCAGGTTGCGGCGCTTGATGGCGCGCCACCGAGCTACACCACGCCGGTGGACAATTCCCCGGCTGCGCAGCGCTTCGGCCTGCCATTGGCCAATTACGTGGTGGCGCACAGCGAGGTGGTGGCCTCGGCCTCGCTTTCCACCGTGATGAACGCCAACTACGACCCGACCCTGGGCGCCGTCGAGATGACGAAAGACGAGATCGGGGCGCGTCGCTGAGATGACGGCACGATCGGCATTGCGGGTGTGGCGCATGGGCGCGGTGACGCTGCTCCTGTTCGCGTCGGTCGTCCAGGCCGGCACGGTTGATGCGCGCGAATGGATCACCCGGATGAATGCTGCGCTGGCCACGCGCAGCTACGATGGCGTGTTCATTCACGCGATGTCCGGCAAGCGCCAGACGCTGCGACTCATTCACCGCATGGAAAACGGCAGGATGGCCGAACGGCTGATCTTCGCCAACGGTTCTGGTTGGGAAGTGGTGCGTAACGGCAGTGAATGGGTGGCCTATTTCCCGGACCTCAAGATCGCGCGGGTCGAGACGCGCAACCGCAGCTGGGGCGCGATGGTTACGCTCAATGGCCTGAGCGAGGATTCAAATCGCAACTACGAGATCAGCACCGCAGGCACAGAGCGTCTGCTGGGGCGAACGGCGCAGCTGGTGCGGGTCGATCCGCGTGACGGGTTTCGTTACGGCTACCGCTTCTGGCTCGATCAGCAGACGGCGATGCCGCTGAAGACACAGCGGATCACGCGCAATGGCGAAGTGCTCGAAGAGATTTCTTTTCTGACGCTCGAGATGCGCACCAGCATTCCCGACGAACTGCTCAAGCCAGATGTCGATCCCGACACCCTCAAGTGGCTGCGGCCGAATATCCATGTGGACAAGCCCAGTCTCAAGACCGGCGTTGCGCCGCGCAAGGAATTGATGCCGCCAGGCTTTCGGGTGGCGTTCAACAATCCCGAGGCTGAGGCTAAGGGACCGCGCACGCGCTTCATCGTTTCCGATGGCGTCAACTGGGTGTCGGTGTTCATCGAACCGGCCGACAAGGCACAGCCGCCGCCCGGTGCGCGGCCCGATGGCGTAGTCCTGATGGGCTTGTCCGCCACGTACGTGGTGCGCCAGGAGGGATACAAGGTGACTGCAGTGGGTGAAGTTCCGCCCCTGACCGTCAAGTCCATCGCCGATGCCTTCCAGCCCGAGTAGCCACGCGCGCCTGCAGCTTCTGTCGCGCCCGGACTGCCATCTGTGTGAGCAGTTCGGCAGCGAGCTGGGGCAGCTCGGATCCGCAGTGGATCTGCCGTCCGTAGAGTGGGTGGATGTGGACTCGGACCCGCAACTGGCCCAGCGTTATGGCCTCGACATCCCGGTGCTGTTGCTGGATGGCGTAAAGGTCTGTCAGCACCGTCTGGACGTGGCGGAGCTGCGGCGCCTGTTAAGACCACGGTAGGGCAGTCCTGCCGGTATAATCGCCGGCTTTCCGGCAGCTTCCCGTTTCATGCAGCAGATCCGCAATTTCTCCATCATCGCCCATGTTGACCACGGCAAATCCACGCTCGCCGATCGCCTGATCCAGACCTGCGGCGGCCTTGCAGAACGCGAGATGCAGGCCCAGGTGCTCGACAACATGGCGCTGGAGCGCGAGCGCGGCATCACCATCAAGGCGCAGAGCGTCACGCTGTTCTACGACTCGCCAGACGGCCAGCGGTACCAGCTGAACCTCATCGACACCCCCGGTCACGTCGACTTCTCCTATGAAGTTTCCCGCAGCCTGGCCGCCTGCGAGGGCGCGCTGCTGGTGGTGGATGCTGCACAGGGCGTGGAGGCGCAGAGCGTCGCCAACTGCTATACCGCCATCGAGCAGGGCCTCGAAGTGGTGCCGGTGCTGAACAAGATCGACCTGCCTTCGGCCGATCCCGACAAGGTGATCAAGGAAATCGAAGAGATCATCGGCATCGACGCGCAGGATGCCGTGCACGTCTCCGCCAAGACCGGCCAGAACATCGACCTGCTGCTGGAAGAACTGGTGCGCCGCATTCCGCCGCCAAAGGGTGACCCGGCTGCTCCGCTGCAGGCGCTGATCATCGACTCGTGGTTCGACAATTACGTCGGTGTGGTGTCGCTGGTGCGCGTGGTCAACGGCACGCTGCGGGTCGGCGAGAAGATGAAGGTCATGACCACTGGCCGCAGCCACCAGATCGACAAGCTGGGCCGGTTCACGCCCAAGTCGGTGTCGTTGCCGCTGCTCGCGGCAGGCGAGGTGGGTTTCGTGATCGCGGGCATCCGCGAGATCGATGGCGCGCCGGTAGGCGACACTGTCACCACCGAGGTGAAGGGCAGCGATGATCCGCTGCCGGGATTCAAGCAGGTGCAACCGCGCGTGTTCGCCGGCGTGTTTCCGGTCAACACCGAGGACTACGAGAATTTCCGTGACGCGCTGGCGAAGCTGCGTCTCAATGATTCAGCGCTGCACTACGAGCCTGAGGTTTCCACCGCGCTGGGTTTCGGCTTCCGCATCGGCTTCCTGGGCCTGCTGCACATGGACATCGTGCAGGAGCGGCTGGAGCGCGAATATAACCTGGAACTCATCACCACCGCGCCGACGGTGGTGTATGAGGTTGCGAAGACCGACGGCACCACCGCTTTTGTCGACAACCCGTCGCGCCTGCCCGCCGACAACCTGATCGCCGAACTGCGCGAGCCGATCATCACCGCCAACATCCTGGTGCCGCCCGAGCATGTCGGCGCGGTGCTGTCACTGTGCAGCGAGAAGCGCGGGGTGCAGAAGAAGATGCTGTTCCTGGGCGCGCAGGTGTCGCTCCAGTACCACCTGCCACTGGCTGAAGTCGTGCTCGATTTTTTCGACCGCTTGAAGAGTTCCAGCCGCGGCTACGCGTCCTTCGATTACGAATTCAGCCATTTCCAGGCGGCGCCGCTGGTGCGGCTCGACATCATGATCAATGGTGACCGGGTCGACGCGCTGTCGATCATCATCCACAAGGACAGCTCCTATCAGCGCGGCCGCGAACTGGTCGACAAGATGCAGGAACTGATTCCGCGGCAGATGTTCGAGGTGGCGGTGCAGGCCACGATCGGCATGCATATCATTGCGCGCGCCACCGTGAAGGCGCTGCGCAAGAACGTGCTGGCGAAGTGCTATGGCGGCGATCTGTCGCGCAAGCGCAAACTGCTGGAGAAGCAGAAAGAGGGCAAGAAGCGCATGAAACAGGTGGGTTCCGTCGAGATCCCGCAAGAGGCGTTTCTCGCAGTGCTGCAGGTAGGGCGCAAGTAGCGCGGAGGATTGCCGGTGTTCGAACAGATCATTCATGTGCTGTCGTGGCTGCTGGTGCCGGCCGCCGTCATTGTCTTCGTCGACGACTGGTTCCTGCGGCCCAAGCGGCGGCTGGCCGCACTGCCGGCGGCGGCCGTGGATCCCGCCTGGCTGCGCGCGCTGTATACCGTGCTGCCGGTGCTGGTGATCGCTGGCGCGGTCAGGCTGTTCCGCTCGGAGCGGCTCGATTTCTCGCTGGTGCTGGTGCTCATCTCGGCGGTCGGCGGGGTCATCTGGGCCATCGATGCATGGGTGCTGCGGCGTGCCCGTGACAGTGCCGCGGCAAGTGCCGGCAAGTCGGCGGCCGATGTGCCGGAGCCCGGCATCGTCGATTACGCGCGCAGCATGGTGCCGGTAGTGGTGTTCGTGCTGGTGCTGCGCTCGTTCCTGTTCGAACCCTTCCGGATACCTTCGGATTCGATGATGCCGACGTTGCAGGACGGCGACTTCATCCTGGTGAACAAATTCCGTTATGGACTGCGCCTGCCGGTGCTGAACAGGAAGATCCTGGATATCTCCGAGCCGCAGCGCGGCGATGTGGTGGTGTTCCGCTATCCACCGGATCCCGCCATCAACTACATCAAGCGACTGGTCGGACTGCCGGGCGATCGGGTAAAGGTGATCTCGGATCGCATCTACGTGAACGATGTGCCGCTGGAAGAGCAGGATCTGGGCCGCTATTCCGATGGCTGCTACGAGAACATGCGGCTGGCCGAGGTCCACACGGGCGAGCATTCGCATCATGTGTTGTCCTGCCGCACGTCTGACTATCTGGCCAGTACCGCGCTGCCGAGCTGTGGTCGCGACATCGGTCGCAGCTACCCCTGCATGGAAGATGCAGCGCAGGCACAGGCCGGCATGACGGATCGGGGCGATTTCGCAGAGGTGACGGTGCCTGCTGGCAACTACCTCATGATCGGTGATAATCGGGACAACAGTGAGGATGGCCGGTATTGGGGCTTCGTGCCTGAAGCCAACCTGGTCGGCAGCGCCCGTCGCGTCTGGTTCTATTTCGACTGGCAGCGCGACCGCAAGATCGACTGGGGCCGGATTGGCACGCGGATCGAGTAACAATCAGGAGAGGGTCATATGCGCAGTCGTCAGACAGGCATCACGTTCATCGGCTGGTTGTTTCTGCTGGCGCCCGTGGCAATTGTCGGTTACGCCGGCATCCGCCTGGTGCCCATGTATCTCAACTACTTCAAGGTTGCCAAGGCGCTGGAACAGACGGCGTCAGAAAACAAGGGCGAGGCCACGCTCAATGTCGATTCCGTCCGTCATGCACTGGACCGGCGCTTCGATATCGATGGCGTGAACTTTCCGGAAGTAAGCAGCATTGCAGTCAAGCGCGACGGCAGCCAATGGGTGCTGGACGCTGACTACGAAGACAGTGCGCCGATGTTTGCCGGCATCTCGCTGCTGGTGCATTTCGAAAAGCGTGCAGTTGTCGAGTGAATCTGCCGATGCCGCGATCCGCTCCTGGCTGCGCGGCGTGCTGGGCCGCGATCCACAGCAGCTGGATCTTTACCGGGCTGCGTTGACACATCGCAGTGCCCAGGAAGACAACAATGAGCGACTGGAATTTCTTGGCGACGCCGTGCTCGGCATGGTGATCGCCGCAGAGCTTTACCGGCGCTTTCCAGCTGCAGATGAAGGTGACCTCAGCCGCCTGCGGTCATGTCTGGTCAGCGCCGCGCCGCTGGCTGCCGTTGGCGCGGAAATCGGCATCGGGCCGATGCTGCAGCTGGGCAGCGGTGAGCTGAAGACGGGCGGCTTCCGCCGCGAGTCCATCCTGTCGGATGCGACGGAGGCGCTGTTTGGCGCCGCCTATCTGGAAGGTGGTGTCGAGCCGGCCCGCGCATTGATTCTCAAGCTGCTGGCGGGCCGGATCGACAGCCTTGAACCTGCGGGTGAACTGAAGGATTCGAAGACCAGACTGCAGGAACTGCTGCAGGGCCGTGGTGAGGCCCTGCCGACTTATGTGCTGGAACGTTCGAGCGGTGAGCCCCATGAGCAGGTGTTTTCAGTACTCTGCAGCGTGCAGCTCGGTGACGGATCCGTAGTGGAAGCCCCCGGTGTCGGCTCCGGCCGGCGCCGCGCCGAACAGGAAGCGGCGTCGGATGTCCTGCTGCAGTTGACGCAGCGGTGGAGCCGATGAGCGATCCGGACGACATGTCGGAAGGGCTTCCGCAAGGAGCTGCTGATTCGTCCAGCACCACGCATCGCTGCGGCTTCGCGGCCTTGATCGGTCGACCCAATGTGGGCAAGTCGACATTGCTCAACGGCCTCACCGGGCAGAAGCTTTCCATCGTCACGCCCAAGCCGCAGACCACGCGGCATCGCGTGCTTGGACTGGTGAATCTGCCGGACGCACAGATCGCCTTCGTCGATACGCCGGGACTGCACCGGCAGGAAGGTCGGGCGCTCAACCGTGCCATGAACCGCACCGCGGCGGCCGCTGCGCTGGATGCCGATGTCATCATTTTCGTGGTCGAGGCGCTGCGATTCGGTGACGAAGACGCTCTGGCGCTGTCCCGTGCTGTTGAGTCCGGGCGTCCCATCGTTGCCGTCGTGAACAAGGTCGACACCGTGTATCCGCGCGAACGGCTGCTGCCATTCCTGGAGCAGCTTGGCGCGCGTCACAATTTCGCCGAAGTCATGCCACTGTCGGCGCTGGACCCACGCGACATGCTGCGCCTGCAACAGGTGATCGTGAAACACCTGCCGCTGTCCGTGGCGTTGTTCCCGGCCGAGCAGCTCACGGATCGCAGCAAGTCGTTCCGCATTGCCGAGATCATCCGCGAGAAGCTCACGCTCGAGCTCAACGAAGAGCTGCCATACGGCATCGCGGTGGAAGTCGAGGCCATGGGCGAGGATGAAGGTCAGCTGATGGTGTCCGCGGTGATCTGGGTGGATCGCGCCGGCCAGAAGCCGATCGTGATTGGCGCGCGCGGTGAACGCCTGAAGCGCGTCGGCACCTCGGCCCGCCGCGAGCTCAACGCCATTCTCGACCAGCGCCTGCACCTGAGCCTGTGGGTCAAGGTGCGCGAAGACTGGGCCGACAGCGCGCTGGCGTTGCGCCAGCTGGGCCTGGAATAATCCGCGCATGCAGCGCGTGGAACATACGCCCGCTTTCCTGCTGCACCAGCGTCCCTGGGGCGACAACGGGCGCATCTTCGAACTGTTCACCCGCGGTCATGGCCGACTCAGTGTGTTCGCACGCGGCGTGCGCGGGGCCAATGCGAAGCTGGCCGGTGTGCTGCAGCCATTCCTGCCGCTGCTGGTGTCCTGGGCCGGACGGGGCGAGGCGCCGCGTCTCACCGGCGCGGAGCGCGATGGCAGCGTGATCGGTCGCGCCGCCATCCCGCAACCGCGATTGATGTCCGCCTGGTACATGAGCGAACTGGTGCTGTCGCTGACGGCACGACACGATCCGCAACCGGAACTCTACGATCACTACCGCGAGGCGCTGGATGACCTGCGCGCCGCACCCAGCCTGGAGCGCACGCTGCGGCTGTTCGAGAAGCGGCTGCTCGATGTGCTGGGGTACGGCATCACCGATCTCATCGATGCGCGCTTCGACGACCAGGCCGAACTCGAGCGCCTGAAGCCGCAACTGCGCCAGGCCCTGGCGAGCTGCCTGGAAGGACGCAGTCTGCGCACACGGGTTGTGGCACAGTCGCTGCGGGATTTCGGGCGGGCGCACCGCTAGGCGGGTCGATATGGCGGGGGTTTCTTCCATCGCGTTGGGTGTGAACGTCGATCACGTGGGTACCGTGCGGCAGGCCCGTCGCGCCCGCCATCCCGATCCTGTGCATGCCGCGCTGCTGGCTGAACAGGCCGGCGCGGACAGCATCACCATGCACCTGCGTGAAGACCGCCGGCACATCATCGATCGCGATCCGTTTGCGCTGCAGGAGCGGATGCAGACCCATCTGAACCTGGAGATGGCGGTGACCGCCGAGATGCTGGCGATCGCGCAGCGGCTCAAGCCCCATGACTGCTGCCTGGTGCCGGAGAAGCGCACGGAGGTCACGACTGAAGGTGGCCTGGATGTGCTGGGCCAGCAACCACTGCTGCGCGATGCCGTGGCCCAGCTTGCTGCGGGCGGCATGCGCGTTTCACTGTTCATTGATCCGGATCTCGCCCAGATCGAAGCCGCGCAGGCCGTGGGTGCACCCGTGATCGAACTGCACACCGGTGCCTATGCCGAGGCGACGGGGCCGGCGCGGGCGCATGAACTGGAACGGCTGCGCAATGCCGCACGGCGCGCCGTGAGTCTGGGAATCACCGTGCACGCCGGCCATGGCCTCGACTATCACAATGTGCAGCTGGTGGCGGCAATTCCCGAAATCGTCGAGCTCAACATCGGTTATGCCATCGTCGGTCAGGCGCTGTTCACCGGCATCGGCGAGGCCGTGCGCGAAATGAAGGCCTTGATGCTCGCCGCGCGTCAATGAATCACCTGATCTTCGACATCGAGACGATTCCGGATGTGGCATTCGGGCGGCGCCTGCTAGGTCTGTCCGACCTGCCGGATGCAGCCGTGGCGTCGGCCATGTTTGCGCAGCGTCGCCAGCAGACTGGCAATGATTTCCTGCCGCTGGCGCAGCAGCGGGTGGTGTCCATCGCCTGCGCCCTGCGGCGCGGCGACACGCTCAAGGTGTGGAGTCTGGGTGATGCGCAGAGTGGCGAGCGCGAGCTGCTCGAACGATTCTTCGAAGGCATCGAGCGCTTCACGCCCGATCTGGTCTCCTGGAACGGCACTGGATTCGATCTGCCGGTCATGCATTACCGCTGCCTGCTGCATGGTGTGCGCGCAGCGCGATATTGGGAGCATGGCGATGAAGACAATGCGTTCCGCTACAACAACTATCTCAGCCGTTTTCACTGGCGACATCTTGATCTCATGGATGTGCTGTCGGGCTTCCAGGCCCGCGGTCGCACCAGCCTGAGCGACATGGCGGCCTTGCTGGGCCTGCCGGGCAAGCTGGGATTTTCCGGAGCAGAGGTGTGGGGCGCCTGGCAAGCGGGCAATATCGATGGCATCCGGCGCTATTGCGAAACCGATGTGCTCAACACCTTTCTGGTGTTCCTGGCCTTCGAACGCATGCGCGGCCAGCTGGATGATGCCGGATGGGAAGCGGAATGCGAGCGCGTGCGAGAGTTGTTGCGCGCCTCCGCGGAAACACACCACAAAGAGTTCCTGGATCAATGGGTCGGCGTCGTCCAGTAGTAGCGGAACCTGTCATCGGACGCGTCGACGGTCTCAACCATGATGGTTGGGGCGTGGTGCGCAGCGGCAAGACCGTGTTCGTCGCCGGCGCATTGCCCGGCGAGATGGTCGAATATCGCGTGCGCCGCTCGGAGCGCAGCCACGATGAAGCCGAGCTGTTGCGCGTCATTGAA
The DNA here is from genome assembly GCA_031424095.1 of Gammaproteobacteria bacterium. GTDB lineage: Bacteria > Pseudomonadota > Gammaproteobacteria > Steroidobacterales > Steroidobacteraceae > ZC4RG30. Next base: position 7,595 of record JANPGU010000348.1, on the reverse strand, counting down.
GCCGCGGCTGATCGCGTCGAGCCCGCCTGTGCGCATTTCGGTGTCTGCGGCGGCTGCTCTCTGCAGCATCTGGCGCCGGAATCCCAATGGCGCATCAAGGATGAAATGCTGCGTGAGACGCTGCGTCGTGTCGGCAAGGTGGAGCCGGTGCAATGGCTGGCGCCGCTGGCCGGCGACCCCTGGGGCTATCGTCGCCGCGCGCGGCTGGGTGCGCGCTACGTGCATGCCAAGCAACGCTCGCTGGTGGGTTTCCGCGAGAAAATGAGCAGTTTCGTCGCCGATATCCAGCGCTGCGAGGTGCTGGTACCCAAGGTCGGCGGGTTGATGGCAGAACTTTCGAAGCTGGTTACGGCGCTGTCGATTCCGACGCGCATTCCGCAGATCGAGGTTGCCGTGGGCGACAATGTCACGGTGCTGGTGATGCGCACCCTGTCACCCTTGAGCGGGTCGGACCGCCAGTTGCTGCGCGACTTTGAACTTGCCCATGATGTGCGCTGGCTGTTGCAGGCCGGTCGTCCCGACATGCTGGAGACCCTGCATGGCGACAAGCCGGCGCTGCATTACGAGTTGCCAGCCTATGGTCTGAAACTGGTGTTCGAGCCGGCGGATTTCATCCAGGTGAATGGCGCTATGAACCGCCTGCTGATCGACCGGGTGCTGCAACTGCTGCAGCTGGATGCCGGGTCCGAGGTGCTGGACCTGTTCTGCGGCCTGGGCAATTTCACGCTGCCGCTGGCCACCCGTGCGCGCAGCGTGGTAGGCATCGAGGGCGATGCGGGCCTTATTACCCGCGCACGCGCCAATGCCGAGGCCAATGGCCTGGCCAACGCGTCCTTCCACGTCGGTAACCTGGCGGGCGAGGACGCCGCGCAGCGTTGCCTGGCGCTGGCTCAGGGGGAGCGATATTCCCATGTGCTGATCGATCCGCCGCGCACTGGCGCGCAGGATGTGCTGGCGGCACTGGCAGCCATGCGGCCGCGTCGGCTGGTTTATGTGTCCTGCCACCCGGGCAGCCTGGCGCGCGACCTCGGGATCCTGGTAGCAGAGCACGGTTTTTCGCTGCAGGCAGCAGGTATTGTCGATATGTTTCCGCACACGAGTCACGTTGAATCCGTCGCAGTGCTCGACGGTCCCAGGGGAGCAGGCTGAGAATGACGCTGGGTCCGCTGATGGTCGATATCGCCGGCAAGGCGCTTACGCAGGAAGACCGCGATGTCCTGCGTCATCCCCTGGTGGGCAGCGTGATCCTGTTCACGCGCAATTACGAGAATCCCGCCCAGCTGGCCGCGCTGGTGGACGATGTTCGTTCGCTGCGTTCGCCCCCCTTGCTGGTGGCCGTGGATCATGAAGGCGGGCGCGTGCAGCGGTTCCGCAGCGGATTTTCAGTACTGCCGCCCGCACGCCGCATCGGGCAGGAGTTCGACCTGAATCCGGAGCAGGGCGTGTCCATGGCGCGCTCGATCGCCTGGCTGATGGCGGCCGAACTGCGCGCACTGCACATCGATTTTTCGTTCGCCCCCTGTGTCGACCTGGACTACGGCGTCTCGGCCATCATCGGCGACCGCGCCTATCACGCGAAGCCCGAGCTGGTGGCGCGGCTGGCGCTGGCAGCCGTGCAGGGCATGCGGCAGGCAGGCATGGCGGCCACGGCCAAACATTTTCCGGGGCATGGCGCCGTGGTTGCCGATTCGCACCTGGCGCTGCCCATCGATCGTCGCGAGCTGGCCGATCTTGCTGACGACCTGCTGCCGTATCGCCGCCTGATTCCCAATGATCTGGCCGCCGTGATGATGGGCCACGTTCTCTTCCCCGCGGTGGATTCGGTGCCCGCCAGTTTCTCGCGCCGCTGGGTGACCGGCATATTGCGCGATGAACTGGATTTCCGCGGCGTGGTCTTCGCCGATGACCTGACGATGGAAGGCGCCAGTGCCATGGGCAGTGTGGTTGCGCGCGCCGAAGCGGCGCTTGCAGCCGGCTGTGATGTGCTGCCGATCTGCAATCGACGCACCAGCGTCGTGGAAGTGCTCGATGGGCTCAAATCCCGCCCCGGCCCTGCCAGTCAGCTGCGCATGCTGCTGATGCGCGGCAAGGATGCGCCGGATCGCGCCACGCTGCTGGCCTCGCAGGAATACAACGCCTGTCGCGACTGGCTGGCGCGCTGTGATCGTCCGCCGGAACTGACACTGAGCTGAGAAGCCATTTACCATGCAGCAACTGGATGCAGCGTTCATGCGGCGGGTTCTGGATTCAGCACCGGAAGGCATCGCCATCTGTGATGCCATCGCTCCGGATCATCCCGTCACCTACGTCAACGCAGCATTCGAACAGCTCACAGGCTATTGCGCCGGTGAAATCATGGGCAGCAACCTGCGCCTGCTGCAGGGCACCGATCGCGAACAGGAAGGCCGTCGTCGCGTGCGCGAGGCGCTGGTTCGAGGTGACGAATGCCGGGTCCTGCTGCGCAATTACCGCAAGAGCGGCGAGTTGCTGTGGAACGAGATGTACCTGCAGCCGATCCGCGATGGCGCTGGCGTGCTGACGCATTACGTGGCGTTCTTCCGCGATGCGAGCGGGCGGTTGCGCAGTGCCGACCGCGGCCCGGAAGGCCTGCCGGTATGGTTGCGCGAGGATCGTGTCACCGGCCTTTCTTCACGTCCCTGGTTCGATGAGCTGCTGATGCGGGAGTGGCGCATTGCCCGGCGCGAGTCGCAGCCGTTGACCCTGGCGTTGTTCGATATCGATGCGCTGAAGAGCTACAACGAGACCTACGGCAAATCTGCCGGTGATGCCTGCATGCGGCGCATCGCGCGCAGCATTGCCGGCGTGTTTCGCCGTGGCTCCGATGTGGTGGGCATCTGGACCGAGGGTTGCATCGCCGTGCTGGCCGTGCATCGCGACGGCATGGGCCTTCACGGCATCGTCGCACACGCCACTTCTACCGTGCGCAAGGTGGCCGAGATGCGCATTCATCATCCGCGCTCGCCGCTGCAGAAATTCGTAACCGTCACCGGCGGGCTTGTGACGGTTACACCGGAGCGGGAAGAAGAAACGCCAGCGCGGCTGATCGAGCGCGCGCAGCAGGCGCTGCAGGATGCAAAACGTGATCTGCGCGGTGGCCTGAATCACGCGCCGGACTGATCAGCCGCCAGCAGTCACCAGCGCCAGCACGCCGACGGCGGGATGGTCGAAGTACTGGATTTCATCCGCCTTCACGCGGCGCACTTCGTTGATGCGATAGCGGCGCCCGCCGTCTTCGATGGTCAGGTCGACACCCAGGTGCAGATACTGGCCACGTTCGAGAATGACTTTACCGGCCAGGCCCGCACCGCCAATCCCGAGCCGCGCTGTGGATACGCCACGTCGCGAGTTCCATCCCGTTGCACTCTGCGTCCAGGCCGCATGGGCGAGCACCCGGATGCCGCCCGCGGCACGCAGGCGGGACGCCGCACCGCCAAGCCTGCGGGTCGCAATGAGCGTGGGTTCCACATCATCACCGCCCGCGCTCGCGGCGGCACCGGCATCCAGCGCGGCGGCCTGTCCACCGTTGCGGAACACGACGATCTCCACGGTATAGCGATTGCCAGCCTGTTGCGGGATGGCAACGGCGCTGCCAAGCAGCAGCAGCGCGAGCAGGCCCAGGTGGCTGGTGAAGGAGCGGTGTCTGATCATGCCCGCCATTCTACGCTGGCGCCCTGGCGGCGGCACGCAGCGGTGCGAGCTGCGCCAGCATCGCCATGGCGAGCGCGGGGCGCTCCGGGCCTTCCGCGCCGTAGCCAATGCGCAGCTTCAGCGCACCTTCCAGGCGATAGATGCGGGGCTCACGCTGGATCAGGCGGATGATCGCCGCCGGATCAATCTGGTTCTGCTCCTCGAACACCAGGTAGCTTGAATTTGCGCCCACATCGAGGCGCCGCACGCCGGCCGCACGACAGCGCTGCGTGAGTCTGGCCACGTGCACCAGTTGCTGTGCCGGCTGGGGCAGGGGGCCGAAGCGGTCGCCGATCTCGGTCTGCAGGTCATCCAGCGACTGCGTGTCCGGGGCGGCGGCGATGCGCTTGTAGAGGCCGAGCCGGGTCTGCACATCACCCACGTAATCGGCGGGCAGCAGCGCCGGCATGTGCAGGTTGACCTCGGCGGTAGCGGCCAATGGGCGTGCCAGCGCCGGATCCGTGCCTTCCTTCAAGGCGCGCACCGTGGCTTCCAGCATGTCGAGATACAGGGTGAGTCCGACTTCGGACAGCTCGCCGCTTTGTGCCTCGCCCAGGAACTCGCCGGCGCCACGGATCTCAAGGTCATGCGTTGCCAGCACGAAGCCTGCGCCGAGTTCCTCCAGCGACTCGATGGCTTCCAGTCGCCGCGCGGCGTCCTGGGTCAGGGCCTTGCGCGACGGCACGATCAGATGCGCAAATGCGCGGTGATGCGAGCGCCCGACGCGACCGCGCAGCTGATGCAGCTGTGCCAGTCCCAGGCGATCGGCGTGGTTGATCATGATGGTATTGGCGGTGGGCACGTCGATGCCGCTCTCGATGATGGTCGTGCAAAGCAGCACGTCGAAGCGGCGGTGGTAGAAGTCGACCATGAGCTGTTCCAGCTCGCGCTCGCGCATCTGGCCGTGACCCACGCGCACCGCGGCCTCCGGCACGATCTTGCGCAGATCGTCCGCGATCTTCTCGATGGTCTGGATCTCGTTGTGCACGAAGTAGATCTGGCCGCCGCGGCGCAGTTCGCGCATCGCGGCATCGCGGATCGCAGGCGCATTCCACTCACCGATGGTGGTGCGGATCGCTACCCGTCCGGCAGGTGGCGTGGTGATCAGCGACAGTTCGCGCAATCCGCCCAGTGCCATGTTGAGGGTGCGCGGAATCGGCGTGGCAGTCAGGGTCAGGACATGCACTTCCGCGCGCAGCGTCTTGAGCTTTTCCTTGTCACGCACGCCGAAGCGATGTTCTTCATCGACGATGACCAGCCCGAGATTGCGGAAACGTGCGTCCGCATGCAGCAGCCGATGCGTTGCGATCAGGATGTCGACGCGGCCTTCGGTGAGCAGCTTCAGGATGTCGCGCGAACCACTGGCAGAGCGAAACCGCGACAGGCTTTCGATGCGGACTGGCAGTTCGGCGAAGCGATCGCGGAAATTCGCGGCATGTTGCTCAGCCAGCAACGTGGTCGGCACCAGCACTGCGACCTGCCGCCCCGCCTGGACGGCGACGAAGGCGGCGCGCATGGCCACTTCGGTCTTGCCGAAGCCCACATCACCGCAGACCACGCGATCCATGGGCCGTTCGCTGGCCATGTCCTTGAGCACGCTGTCGATGGCATCGTGCTGGTCGGGAGTCTCTTCGAAAGGGAAGGCGGCGGCAAAGGCGCGGTAGTCGCGCTCATCGGCGACCAGCGGCACGCCCTTGCGCGCCTGTCGCTGTGCATAGAGATCCAGCAGGTCGGCGGCCACATCGCGCACCTGCTCGCTGGCGCGACGCTTTGCCTTGGTCCATTGATCGGTGCCCAGCTTGTGCAGCGGTGCCGCGTCCGCAGCGGCGCCGGTGTAGCGGCTGACCAGATGCAGTGCAGCCACCGGGACATAGATACGGTCCCCGCCGGCGTATTCGATCACCAGGAATTCGCTGTCCTGCTCGGCGATCTGCATGGCCTGCAAGCCCACGTAGCGGCCGACGCCGTACTGCTCATGCACCACCGGCGCACCAGCGGCCAGATCCTGCAGGTCGCGCAGGATGGCGGCCGGATCGAGCGTACTGCGGCGGCGGCGACGCTCCTGCTGGGCATGGCGGCCGAACATTTCGCCATCGGCGAGCAGCAGCAGAGCGGGATCGACGCAGGCAAGGCCGCCGACGTCCGGCGCGGTGGTCAGTGCGACCCGCGACTTTGAAGCGATGAATGCCTGCCAGTCGCTGATGGTTTCGAAGGCAATGCCGGCGCCGCGCAGCAGGTCCTGCAGCAACTCGCGCCGGCCGGGCGAGTCGGCAGCGATCAGGGTTCGTGCCGGGCTCAACGCCAGCCGTTCGGCCAGCGGCGCCAGTGGCACCTCGGCGCGCGCGTCGAGTGCCAGTGCGGGTGCTGGCAGCAGCAAGGGCGCACCGGCGTCGTCACGGAATTCAACGCGCTGCCGGCCATTCAGTTCTGCCAGCAACCCGGTGGGTTCGAAAAACAGTTCAGCCGGTTCCAGTACCGGATGTTCGATGTCGTGGCGGCGGTCCTCGTGCCGTGCAGCGATGCTCTGCCAGACCTGCGCGAGACTCGGCTCGAGGCCACTGTCGGTGACGAACACGGTCTGTTGCGGCAGGTAGTCGAACAGTGAGGCGGTGGAGTCGAAGAACAGCGGCAGATAGAACTCTATGCCCGGCGGCGCCGTGTTCTGGCGCAGGCCGCGATAGATCGCCGAACGCGTGGGATCGCCGTCGAAGCGCGTGCGATAGCGGCGGCGGAACTCGCGGCAGGTGTCCTCGTCGAGTGGAAACTCACGCGCGGGCAGCAGCTCCAGGCGCGCCAGTTTGTCCAGCGAGCGCTGCGTGTCCGGATCGAAGTAACGGATGCTGTCGATGGCGTCGTCGAACAGGTCGATGCGCAATGGCTGGCTGCAGCCCATGGGATACACGTCGAACAGCGAGCCGCGGAGCGCGAATTCGCCCGGCGTGCCAACTTGCGGCACCAGGCTGTAGCCGGCACGCACCAGCTGCTCGCTGACCCGCGCCATCGAGAATTTCTCGCCAACCGCCAGCTGGAAGCTGCGACCGGCGATGAAGCCCAGCGGCGGCAGACGCTGCAACAGTGTTTCCGCGCCAACCAGCAGGATTCCGCGCTGCATGCCCGGCAAGCGCGCGAGCGTTGCGACCCGCTCCGAGACCAGATCGGGCAGGGGAGAAAACTGGTCATAGGGCAGCACCTCCCAGTCGGGCAGCTGCAGCACAGGCACTTCGGCACCGGCAAAGAACGCAAGCTCGCGCCGCAACTGATCCAGGCTTCTGGCGTCGTCGGCCAGCACCACCCACAACCGCGGGTCGGCCGTTGCCGCGCTGGCAATCGACAGCGCGCGGGCGCTGGAATGGCATTGCGGCCAGTAGCGTTGCGGGCTGCCGCGATCCGGCAGGGGTGGCAATGGAATTGGCGTCATCGACGAAGGCTTGAGGGCGGCGAATGGGCCGCGCAGCATAGCGCAGGAATGGCGCGTTGCAGGGGCCTGCGCACGGCAGGCCGGGAAATGGCTAGCCGCCGATGGCGACGGCGTGCACCACGTGCTGGTATTCGAAATAGACGCTGAAGCCGTTGTAATCCCAGCGCGTGATTGGCGGCTTGCCGACGGCGGCATGGCGTTCACGGGGAGCGCCGAACTTGCCTTCCACCGTGACCATGCTGGAGCCGCGCCGGGGCAGCTCGATGCCGGCGGGCTTGATCTGGACCTGGTCGCCGACCAGCAGGGTCTCGGCAGACAGCGGGGTGGCGCAGAGCACCAGCAGCAATGCCAGCGGGGTTTTCATGCTCTGACTATAGCAGTGGTCCAGCACCGTGGGCACTCGCCCCCGGTGCTGTCCGGTGTCCAAACTCGTGAATTGCGTCGCCAATTTGCCCACCCATGCTTAAAT
>JANPGU010000347.1:0-2252 GCA_031424095.1 Gammaproteobacteria bacterium | reverse complement strand
GCCAAGATTGCGCCGTTTGCCAAAGAATTTGACACACTGGTGCACACGCACTTCACGCTGCTGGACCGCGCCGGTGCGGGCATGCGGTTCGACAAGCTCACTGAACACGAGGAAGTGCTGGCCTACATGCCACCCGCCTGGGTGGGCCAGAACATCTTCAGCTACGCACAGTGGTTGTCCTGCGGTTACGTGGTGAACTGCCCTGAGAGCGCGGCCACGGTGATGATCGACCTGCGCGAGATCGGGCCCACCTACTACTTCGCGCCGCCGCGCATCTTCGAAGGCCTGCTGACCAGCGTGATGATCCGCATGGAGGACGCAGGCGCCATCAAGCGCTGGCTGTTCAAGAAGGGCATGGATCTGGCCAAGCGGGTCGGTCCTGCCCTCATGGACGCCAAGCCCGTGGGACTGCTGGACCGCTTGAAGTACCGGCTGGGTGACCTCTTCGTCTTCGGTCCGTTGCGCAACACGCTGGGCTTTTCCCGCGTCCGTGTGGCCTACACGGCGGGCGAAGCCATCGGCCCCGACCTGTTCACCTTCTACCGGTCCATAGGCATCAACCTGAAGCAACTGTACGGCAGCACGGAAACCGCCGTGTTCGTGTGCCTGCAGCCCGACCATGAGGTCAAGGCCGACACGGTGGGCGTGCCGATCGAAGGCGTGGAGATCAAGGTCACCGACAGCGGCGAAATCCTGGTCAAGAGCCCGGGCCTGCTCAAGGAGTACTACAAGAACCCGGCCGCCACGGCCGAGGTGCTGACCGCCGACGGCTGGTACCACACGGGCGACGCCGGTTTCCTGGACGCCACCGGGCACCTCAAGATCATCGACCGCGCCAAGGATGTGGGGCGCCTTCATGTCCCGGGGGGCGGCGCGAACGACGGCGCCATGTTCGCGCCCAAGTACGTGGAGAACAAGCTCAAGTTCTTCCCCTTCATCAAGGAAGCCGTGGCCTTTGGCGACAAGCGCGAAAAGGTCTGCGCCTTCATCAACATCGACATGGAAGCGGTCGGCAACTGGGCCGAGCGCCGCAACCTGCCCTATGCCGGCTACACCGACCTGGCGGCCAAAAAGGAAGTGCTGGAACTGATCCGCGAATGCGTGGAGAAGGTCAACGCCGACCTGGCCGTGGACAGCTTGCTGGCCGGCAGCCAGATCAGCCGCTTCCTGGTGCTGCACAAGGAACTGGACGCCGACGACGGCGAGATGACACGCACGCGCAAGGTCAAGCGCGGCACCATCAGCGACAAGTACCAGGTGCTGGTGGACGCGCTGTACGGTGGCAAGACCGAGCAGTTCATAGAGACCGCCGTGAAGTTCGAAGACGGCCGCAGCGGCAGCGTGAGCGCCACCTTGCCCATCGTGGATGCCAAGACCTTTCCCAGTGTGAAGGCGGCGGCATGAGCGGTAGGAAGATCGGCGACGTGATCCTGGACGTCAAGGGCATCAGCCTGCGCTTCGGCGGCGTGAAAGCGCTCACCGACATCAGCTTCGACGTCAAGGAACACGAAGTGCGCGCCATCATCGGCCCCAACGGCGCCGGCAAGAGCAGCATGCTCAACTGCATCAACGGCGTCTACAGCCCGCAGCAGGGCAGCATCACGTTCCGCGGCCAGACCTTCAGCCACATGAACAGCCGCCAGGTGGCGGAAATGGGCGTGGCACGCACCTTCCAGAACCTGGCGCTGTTCAAGGGCATGAGCGTCATCGAAAACATCATGTCGGGCCGCAACCTGCGCATGAAGACGAACATCTTCCAGCAGGCCATCCGCAATCCCTGGTTCGGTGCAGCCGAAAGAGAAGAGGCCGAACACCGCGAGGTGGTCGAGAAGATCATCGACTTCCTGGAGATCCAGGCCTACCGCAAGACCCCCGTGGGCCGCCTGCCCTACGGCCTGCAAAAGCGCGTAGACCTGGGGCGCGCCTTGGCCATGGAGCCGCAGGTGCTGCTGCTGGACGAACCGATGGCCGGCATGAACGTCGAGGAGAAGCAGGACATGAGCCGCTTCGTGCTGGACATCAACGACGAGTACGGCACCACCATCGTGCTGATCGAGCACGACATGAGTGTGGTGATGGACATATCGGACCGCGTCGTCGTGCTGGACTACGGCAAGAAGATCGGCGACGGCACGCCGGCCGAGGTGCGCGCCAACCCCGACGTGATCAGCGCCTACCTGGGAACGAGCCACTGATGAACCCCCAAGCTCACTTCGTTCGCTGCCCCCCAAGGGGGCGCTCAGTGCCTTTCG
>JANPGU010000346.1:0-1923 GCA_031424095.1 Gammaproteobacteria bacterium | reverse complement strand
GCAGCGGCCGCTGCGCGCGGCAGCTGCGCACGCTGTTCCAGCTCGCGCACGATGGGACCATGCGGCGTGTTGGTGCGTGCCGCGGCGATGCTGGAGAAATATTTCTGCCAGTCTGCCGGCAGCGTTTCGCCCGCCAGGAATCGTTCGTAGAGGTCTTCGACGTAGGTGGAGTTGCCACTCCAGAGCGAGGTAGTGGCGTTTTGCTGCGTCAGCGCACTCGCGCCGCTCAAGCCTTTGTTTTGGCTCATGGATCTTCGCGTGAATTAACTTAAGTGGCTAATTGTAAAGGAACAGGTCCCCAATAAGAAATGAAGTCCGTCCCATTGTGATGCAGCAGTTGCCATTCGTAGGTGACCAGAATGATGTAGCCGGCAAGGATCAGGTAGAGCACGCAACCGGTGGGCAGCACTTTGAAGAGGCGCACCCGCGCCAGGATCGTCAGGACCACCACACCGAAGGCGGTCAATCCCAGCTTCCAGTAGGCGAAGGCCGGTCCGCCACCGGAAATCAAAGGCGCCATCAGCGGATTCACCTCTTCTGCGCCATGACGCATCAGGGTTAGCGTCATGAAGGCGTCGGCCACACACAGCAGCAGCACCGACACGGCTACCCCAAGCCAGTGGGGGTCGTGCCAGTCAAGACCAGCCGGATGCCCATCCTCCGAGCGCCGCTCGGCCCGGCGGCGGCGCAGCCAGTGGCCGGCCAGCAGCCCATGCAGCGGACGTTCGCGTCGATCCAGGCCGCTGCGCCGGTCGAGGGGGTCGGATTTGGCGATAAAGGTGCCCGCGCGAAGCCTGACAGTAGGGTCGGTATTCTAGTTTGCAGCCGCAGCCCCCGTCCCGGCGCTTGGGTGACGAGGGTCACAATCCTGGCGAGTTAGCTGATGCCCAAGGCGCATGACGACGCTCTGGTAAACTGCGCGCCCCGTTATAAGCCCACGCGCAAATCCGCCCCTGAATGAGCACGACGACCGCCCATCTGACGCACCTGCAGAGACTCGAGGCCGAAGCCATCCACATCATGCGTGAGGTGGCGGCCGAGTGCGAAAAGCCGGTGATGCTGTATTCCATCGGCAAGGACAGCTCCGTGATGTTGCACCTGGCAATGAAGGCCTTCTTCCCGGCCAAGCCGCCCTTTCCATTCCTGCACGTCGACACAACGTGGAAATTCCGCGAAATGATCAGGTTCCGCGACGAGACGGCGAAGCGTCTGGGTCTGGACCTGCTGGTACATATCAACCAGGACGGCGTTGATCGGGGCATTGGACCGTTCACCCATGGCTCCGCCGTGCACACCGATGTGATGAAGACGCAGGGCCTGAAGCAGGCGCTGGACAAATATGGCTTCGACGCCGCCTTTGGTGGCGCGCGCCGCGACGAAGAGAAATCGCGGGCCAAGGAACGCATCTTTTCATTCCGCTCGGCGCAGCACCGCTGGGATCCCAAGCGGCAGCGGCCCGAACTGTGGAAGCTGTACAACGCACGCAAGCACAAGGGCGAAAGCATGCGCGTGTTCCCGCTGTCCAACTGGACCGAACTGGACATCTGGCAGTACATCTACCAGCAGCAGATACCCATTGTGCCCCTGTATTTTGCGGCGCAGCGTCCGGTCGTCAATCGTGACGGCGCCCTGATCATGGTCGATGACGAGCGCATGCCCATGCTGCCCGGTGAAAAGCCCGAGATGAAGAGCGTGCGCTTTCGCACCCTCGGCTGCTACCCGCTGACGGGGGCTGTCGAAAGCACCGCCGACACGCTGCCTGAAGTCATTCAAGAGATGCTGCTGGCCACGAGTTCCGAGCGCCAGGGTCGGGTCATCGACCACGATTCTTCCGGCTCGATGGAGAAGAAGAAGCAGGAGGGGTATTTCTGATGGCACATGTCATCGACCTCTCAGGCCAGGACATCCTCAGCTACCTGGATA
>JANPGU010000345.1:0-7531 GCA_031424095.1 Gammaproteobacteria bacterium | reverse complement strand
TCAAGATGGACATGCATGTCTGGCAGCGCTTCGACAGCCTGCTGCGGCTGGTCACCGCGCGCCGCAATCCCAATCTCGCCATCCTGACTGTCGCGGTGCTGTCCGGCCGGCCCGATGTGGGACTCAACATCGTGGCGGTCTGGGTCGTGGTCTGTCTGGTAATCCATGCGGTGCGCCTGCTGCAGGCTGCGCTGGCCCGGCGCAACGGACCCCTGCGCTCCTGGCTGGCGTGACGCTGTCGGCGCTGCATCGCTGGATCAGTGACGAGCTGCGTGGCGCGGCCCCGGATGCGGTGGTTGCGCTCGCGGCGGAACTGGCGCGTCGTGGCGGGGCTGGCACCGCCGCAGTGCTCTATTACGGCTCAGCGCTGCGCGCCGAATCGCTGGACGGTGTGCTCGACTTCTATGTCCTGCTGGACGATGTGGGGGCGTGGCCCGGTTCGTTCCTCGCGCGCCTGGCTAACCGGCTGCTGCCACCGAATGTGGGTTACCTTGAAGTCGAACATCATGGACAACCGCTGCGCGCGAAGTTTGCGGTGCTCAGCACACAGCAGTTCCAGCGCCGCTTGCGCAGACAGTCGCTGGATACCACGATCTGGGCGCGTTTCTGCCAGCCAGCATTGTGCGTATGGGCGCGCTCAACTGCAGACCGGGCAAGGATGGTGGAACTGGTCAGCGGCGCCGTGACCACCGCGGCATGCTGGGCCGCTGAACTGGGACCCGCAAACGCAACTGCCGAGGATTTCTGGCGCGCGCTGTTCGCACGAACCTATTCCGCGGAACTGCGGGTGGAGCAAGCCGGCAGGCCACAGGACATCGTCGCCAAGTATCCGCAGCGCTACGCTGCGCTGCTGCCACTGGCACTGGGCGCGGCGCAGCTGCCGTTCAATACCGCTGCCGGTGAATTGCTGCCTGCGCTGGACCAGACCCAGCGTGTTCGCGCCGCGCACGGCTGGGCATGGCGGCAGCGACTCGGCCGGCCGTTGAACATCCTGCGGCTGCTCAAGGCGGCGTTCACCTTCGAAGGCGCCATGGACTACGTGGTGTGGAAGATCGAGCGGCATCGGGGCGTGCGCATCGAAGTCTCTGCATGGCAGCGGCGGTTCCCGTTGCTGGCGGCGCCCGGACTGTATCTGCAACTGCGGCGGCGCGGCATCCTGCGCTGAAGCGAACGCTGGCTACAACCATCCTGCGCGCTGATACCAGGCGACCGCATGGGCTGAGCCCGCCGTGAGTGAATAACGCGGCTCCCACCCTGCCGGACGCGCCCATTGCGCCGGTGCCACCGACCAGTCGCGATGCCGCAGTTCCCGCAGCTTCTGCGAGCTGAGCATGTTTGCCGATCCGAGCAGCTTGCCGACATCGCCTGCGAGCGCAGCGGCGTGCAGCACTGCTGCCGGTACCTGGAACAAACTCGCGCGATCATTACCAACAGCCCGCGCGAAGGTGGTGAACACCTCATGCCAGCCATATCCTGCTGGCCTTGCGTCGGCTGCCGTCAGCACCGCCCCGCAGGGCGTGGCCTGCAACTGCGCGACGATGAGGCTGGCCAGATCATCCGCATGGATCATCGCGAGTCTTGCGGCCGTTGATCCCAGCAGCGGCACGAACTGCCGTTGCGCAAGCTGGAAGAACACCAGTGTTTCGCGATCGCCTGGCCCGTAGACCGCCGGTGGCCGCAGCACGGTGACGCGATTGCCAAGCAGCGCCAGCACCGCATCTTCGCCGGCGCGTTTGCTCGCGGCATAATCGGACAGCTGCGGCTCGCGCGCGGCAATCGTCGACAGATGCAGGAAATGCGCGCCTGGCGCGTGCCGGACCGTGGCCTCGGCCAGGGCGCGGGAACCCTCGTGATTCACTGCAAAAAAGTGCCGGCGGCGCGCCGCCGTGATGAGGCCGGCCACGTGTACCACCGCATCGACGCCGCTGACCAGCTGCGTGAGCGCGGCGGCATCACCCATGTCACCCGCGACGATTTGCGGCTCCAGGTCACGCCACTCGGCACATACCGGATCACGGCGCAGCAGCAGCCGCACGCGCCAGCCGGCGGCCGTGAACAGCGGCGCGAGCCGCCGCCCGATGAAACCCGTGCCGCCAGTCAGCGCGACGATCGGCCGCCCGCCAGCCCCTGGCGTGCTCATGTCGCGGCCAGTGGAAAATTGCGCCAGCGGCGTTGATGCCAGCTCCACAATCCGGGGTGCGCCAGAATCTGCTGCTCCAGGTGCTGCAGCACGACGCCAGTGTCTCCTTCGACGCTGCCGCCTGGCTGGAAGGTGATGCGCGGTTCAATCGCAAAATGCCAGTGTGGATCAGCCGCCAGCGTGACCACCGGCATGATCGGTGCGCGCGTCTGTCGCGCCAGCTGCACCACGCCGCCGGGCATCGGCATATCCTTGCCCAGGAAGCGCAGCGGCACACCGGTTTCAGCCTGCTTCACACCCTGATCCATCATGGCAAACAGGATGCGGTTGTGGCGCAGCGCGTCGACCATGCGTGCATAGGCCTTGAAACCTTCGTTGGCGAGAATTCCCTGGATGCCGTAACGCGGCAGACCTTCGGCAAAGAATTCCACCGACATCATGCGCGCATGCCGGTAAACGACCGTGACCGGCCAGCCTGCATCGGCAAGCTGCGCTGCCAGCAGCAGGCTGTTGCCGGAATGCGTCGCCAGGAGGATGGCGCCGCGCCCTGACAGGGCCGCCTCCAGCAGCTGCATTCCATCCACGCGACAGCGCGACTGCAGCAGCGCAGGATCGAGCTTGCGGTCCACCATGCTCAGCACCTCGAGCACGGCGACGGTATTGGTTCGATAAGCCTGGCGCAGGGTATGGACAACCGCCGGATCATCCGCCGCCATGCCCAGCAGCGGCGGCAGATCCGCAAGACAACGCCGCCGGGTCTGACCATCGAACAGGTAATGCAGCGCCCCCAGCACGGCACCTGCGCGGCGCGCAGAATCGAAGCCACCCCCGCGCATCAGGCTGCGCGCAAACAGGAACAGCAGGCGTCGCCAGCCGCGTTCGATGCGCAGCAGCATGTCAGCCACCGAGCGCGACCCGACCATCCGCCACGCTCACCTGGGTAATGCGACCGTCGGCAATGCGCAGCACCTGATCTGCCACACGCACCAGCTTTTCCTGATGCGCCACTGCCAGCACGGCCATGCGCGTCTTGAGATGGGCCACCGTTTCCACGATTGCGTCCTGTGCCTCGGGATCCAGGTTGCTGGTCGCTTCATCGAGGATGAGCAGCCGCGGCGTGTGAATCAACGCCCGTGCGATCGCCAGCCGCTGCCTTTGCCCACCGGACAAGCGCGACCCGCCCTGCCCCACATGCGTTGCCAGACCCTGCGGCATGGCTTCGACAAACTGCAGCGCATCGGCGGCGCGCAGGGCAGCACGGATCTGCTCCTCGGGAATTTTCTCGCCCAGCGTCAGGTTGTGGGCAACGGATTCGTCGACCATCACCGACTCCTGCGGCACATAGCCGATCTGGCGCCGCCAGGACCGCAGGTCGATCTCGGGCAGCGGCACAGCGTCGATCAATATCTGTCCGACATCGGGATGCCGCAGGCCCACGATCAGATCCAGCAAAGTGGTCTTGCCGGACCCCGACGGCCCGATGAGCAGCGTCAGTCCTCGCGCCGGGATCACCATTGACACGTCGCCGAGGATGGGCCGAACGCCATCGTGCGAATATTGCACACCGACCAGCGCCAGCTCGTGTTCCAGATGCGCCAGGCGTGTGCCGCCGGTCGGCTCGCGCTGCGCATGGGCTTCGTCGATGGCGTGCATCAGCGACCAGTAGGCACTCTCGCGTACCACCACCTGCTGATAGGCTTTCTGCCCCTTGGACAGATAGCTCACCACCCGCGCCAGCATGAACAGCATCACCACGAGCTCAGCCATCGGCATCTGCAGCACTTTGAGGCCGAGGTAGAAACCCACGCCCACCATGATCGCGAGCATCGGCTCCTGCAGGGCCGTCAGCGCTTCCTTGCTGATGACCTGCTGACGCAGCGCGCGCTCCAGCTGCTTCGTCTCGTCGGTAAGCAGCGCGTCGACATGATCCTCCCGCGCCATTGCCTTGAGCGGCTTGGCTGCGGAAAACTGCGCGCTGATCAGCGTCAGCAGCGAGCGCTGCAGCTCGGTCTGCTTCTCACCGGCGCGCCGCGAGGCACCGATCAGCACGCGCATGGTGAGCAGCAGCACGCCACCGGCGAAGACCGCCGCAATGCCGGCCTGCGGAGAGATCGCAAAGGCGACGAACAGATAGACGATGGAACTGAGCACCATGGCGGCCATTTCCGCGCCAAGCTGGAAGGTCTCCGACGCACGCTGCGCCTCGGTGGCCACTGCGTTCGACAGGCCGCCGACCGACTGCTCCAGGTAGTGGCGCCAGCGCGCTCCCATGGTGGCGCGGATCAGCGTCAGGCGCATGTCGGTTGCGATACGGGCCACCGTGTAGCCCACCTGCCGGTTCGCTGCCAGTGACATCACACCACGCATTG
This sequence comes from Gammaproteobacteria bacterium, assembly GCA_031424095.1. Lineage (GTDB taxonomy): Bacteria > Pseudomonadota > Gammaproteobacteria > Steroidobacterales > Steroidobacteraceae > ZC4RG30. The sequence continues at coordinate 3,022 of JANPGU010000345.1, read as the reverse complement.
CAATCAGCGTGACGGCAACCAGCAGCAGGTTCAGCGGCGTTGGCGCAATCCCAATGCGACTCACCGCATCCATGGCGAATTGCTGCGGCCCGGAAGGCTTGGACGCTGCACCGCTGGTGCTCAGTGACAGCATTGACAGCAGCATCGACATCCCCAGGCCTTCGAACAGGCTGGCAATGAACACGGCCACCATCGCCAGCGCGCTGCGCCCGGGATAGGTGCGGACAAACACGCCGAGCATGCGGAATGAGCCGCTGGCCTTTGATTCGCTCATGGCCGCAGCACCCGCAGCGAAACACCACGGGTCAGCCGCACCGGTCGGGTCGGGTCGGTGACGAACATCTCTCCATCCAGTGCATAGCCGCTCATGCCCAGCAAGTCGACCTGGCTGAAGCGGCCACTGAGATATCCCTCGTTCTGCGTCATGTTGTCGCGGAATCGCCCGCGGAGAATAGCCGGCAGGTTGCGCCAGAAGTGCCGGGCCGTTGCTGCCACAGCCGTGATGCGCACATCCCCCACCCCGCGTGCTGCAAACGGATTGTAAAGGCCATCCCGCAGCTGCAGGGTGGATGCCATCAACACGCGCAGGGGCGCCTGCATTGCCGCGACGCCATCGGCAGTGATCTGCACGTTTTCATAGGGGGGAAGCGGACTGCGGCCGGCCCACACCTGCAACATCAGTTTCAGCAGGCAGTACGGATCTGCGATCCAGCTGCGATGCCGCCAGGCGGTGCCACTGGCGCGGTGTTCGCTGCACAGCCTGACGCCGGCGTTGATGACGGCCCCGGCCAGCAGGAAGCCGTGCTGGGGCAGTGATCCGGACTGTTCGACACGCAGCGTGGGCAGCCGCGCTTCGGCCAGCGCGCGACCTTCGCGCTGTGCGCGCAGCGCGGCCTGGAATTTCTCCCAGGGCGGATAGCCACCGCAATCGCGGGGCACGATGTTGGCGCGTCCACCGCCGAGCAGCAGCAGCGCCGGCTGCCAGCCCCCATCAGGCTGCTGCGCCAGATGCTGTGCCATCGCGTGCACCGTGCCGTCGCCAGCCAGGACCCAGATCTGCGCAGCCTGCTGCGCCTGCAGGCGATCCAGCGCAGCGCGAAATTCCGACAGGGTACTGGCTTCAATCACCGGCAGGCCATGCGCGCGCGCCTGGACGGCAACCTCCTGCGCAAGACTGCCGCGGGAGGCGCGAAAGCTGCGGGGGTTGATGACCAGCCAAGGCCGCGCCGCGGCAAATGGCAGCGCCACACCCCCCGCTACAGCGAGACTCAATTGCGCGCTTTCCGCAGGCGCCAGAGTGTGATTGCCGAATCCTGCGGCGCAGTGCCGCGGGCAGCGCGCCAGAGGTCGGCCACTGCCACGAAATAGTTGTCCCGATTGACGGCGTGATAAGGGGAACCGGGTGGCAGCAACTTGCTCAGCCGTGCATGCGCCTTGCCAAGGTTGTGATACGGCAGAAACGGAAACAGGTGGTGCAGCGCGTGGTAGCGCAAGCCAACCGGAAACATCAGCATCGTCAGCCAGGTCTGGCCGGTGATGTTGATGGAATCCGAGAATTGATCAACCAGCGTCATGCGCTCGCCACGGTTCGAATAACTGTGTGCCGCCAGGTTGCGCACCCAGTTGAGGGCCAGCGTGAATCCGATCAACACATAGGCCTTGAGCAGCACCATCCAGCCGAAGACACCGTTGGCAAACAGCACCACCAGTGTCAGCAACCACAGGAAGCACAGGACTTCGACGATGCGCAGATGCCACTCTTCATCGGCGGAGAAACGTTTGCGGAAATAGGGATTGCTGACGCCGTGCGACGCTGCCGTCAGCACCCATTCGCGCAGGCCGCGATGCAGCCAGGACAGCGGCCCGATCACGCCGAACCGCAGCATTGTCAGCAGCGGCAGAATCGGCGCCTGCAGCAGGTATTTGATGGTCTCGCCCGCCGGTGCAGCCGCCAGCGGCAGGTACTCGCCGTCATCAGGGGTGCCGAAGTAACGCACGCTGTGATGTTCGATGTGGTTCTTGTAGATGATCCACGGCATCAGCAGCGGAATCCCCAGCAACAGGTTCCAGACCCGCGCAAACCACTGCAACTCTCCGGCGCGGAAATGGATGATTTCGTGAATGAACGTGCCCGCGCGAAAGAACAGCAAGGCGGCCCCCAACAGTGCGAGCACCGGCAATACGCCCCATGATGGCGTGACGAAAAAATACAGCGCCAGCGACCACGCACCGGCAACGCTGAGCAGGAAATCCGTCCAGTAGAGGACGGCCGAGCGCTGCTGCAGGTCGTCGATGAGGTCGCGCGCCTGGCGGGTCCAGTGGGGACCGGTTTCGCTGGGAGCTACGGCTGGCTCCGTGTGCAGCGATTCAGCGATGAGGGAATCAATAGCCACGTCACCCGCAAGGATACTGACGGGTGCCGGCCCTCACAAGGGCAGCGGCACGAACTGCATGAACAACGGCATAACCAGATGGCGGAGAGGGTGGGATTCGAACCCACGGTAGGCTTGCACCTACGCCTGATTTCGAGTCAGGTACATTCGACCACTCTGCCACCTCTCCGCGGGACTTCGCTGGTCGTCGAAGGGCCGGTATTCTAGACGAAAGATGGAACCAGAACGCATCACCTTCCCGACTGAATATCCCATCAAGGTGGTGGCGCGCGCCTCTGCAGAGCTGCGGACCCTGGTTGATGCCGTGTTTTCGCATCATTTCGGCGTCATTCCGCCCGAAAGCGTGACGGAACGGGCTTCCGCCCAAAGCAATTTCGTGGCCCTGACCTATGTAGTCGTGGCGCAGAACGAGGCACAGCTTGCCGCGCTGCATGTGGATCTCAAGCTGCTGGACGGGGTGATGATGGTGCTGTGAGTACCACGCCGAGGCCTGTTGCCAGACGCAGCGCGAAGTCCCGGCCCACCTGCTCCACACTGGCTTTGACGCCCAGATCCGCAAGCTGGGTCACCTGCATTCCCGCCATCCCGCAGGGATTGATGCGTGCGAATGGCGCCAGATCCATGGCCAC
>JANPGU010000344.1:0-9636 GCA_031424095.1 Gammaproteobacteria bacterium | reverse complement strand
ATGCATTCGACGCGTGGTTGATTGCATGGGCTGCCTGGCAGGGGATCATGGTCAACACCATTGCCGCTGCGCGGAGAATCATGGGCATCCCCTGGGCAGCAGCGTGCGTCCTGCACCGAGCCGATCCTCGGGAATCCGCTCGGCCTCGATCAGCCCGAGGCATAGGTCCCCGAGGGACGGCTCGATCAACGCGAGTGGTGCGAGCAAGGGTCGCCAGATCGATTGCAAACCGGACAGCGCGCTGCTTGGCACCAGGCCTTGCGCCCTGCTACCGACATGTCTTGCACCGGCTGCATTCCATGCATCTGACTGCAATGCAAAGGGTTGTTGCAATTGCAGCGAAAGGTTCCGGAACGGCTCTGGCAAATCCGGCTGCGGATCGATCTCCACCGAGAGTGCGCCAACGGAGTAACGCCCGGCAGAGAGGTCGAAACTGCCAGTCAGGAATCCGCCTGCTACCTGCAATGGCTCCAGCATTGCGTGGGCTGCACCGCCGGCAAGGCCCGGAGCGCGCTGCTCCCGGGAAGCAACCCCTACTCCTGACGGACTTACATACGGGTGGTGTCCCGCCTCGGTCAATCCAGGTTCATTCAAATGCCTTTCAGCCGCACGTTGCAGTCTGGCATTCAGGCTGCCGTCTCGAAGCCACGAGTTTTCAAACGCCACCTCACGTGCCGCTACTGCAGTTCGCCGTTGCACTTCCTGGTAGCCGGCCAGCGTGACGGACCCCAGCATCAGCAGGGATAGCGCCGCTGCACCAACAGCAAATTCTGTCAGGCTCTGACCCGTCAGGTGCTTCATGGCAATGCCGCGTACGGATCCGCAGCAAGGCCACGCAATGGTGCCGTCAGGCTCCGCTCAGCTGGAGAAACGGATGTCAGCCGGGCCTGCCAATAAGGATTGAAAAGGCTGGGGTACTCATCTCGACCGTCCATCCGCGCGGCTGGTCGCTGAAAATAGATTTCGGCAGAGCCCAGCGCATGCAGTCCCGCACCGGCGTACTGCGGTGCCACGCTTTCAAGATGACCGTCAGCGCTTGCAAGGCCCGCCGGCACAAGCAACCTGTCCGCCGTGGCAATCGAATGCTCGGGTAGTTGCAACGCCACGGAATAGACCAGTGAGCGATCGCCGGGGCGATCTGGCTTCACGACATCGCGGATTTCCGGAACGCCTTGGTAGGAACCGGCGGGCCTGTTTTGGCGCAAAGCCAGGCGAGAGGCCCGAGGATTCCTGCTCAGACTGCCGCCGTGCTCGCCGCGCTGCGTGACCACGCGCCGGCGTTGCTCGGCAGCTCCCCACCCGAGCGGGGTCTCTACGTGGTCCAACAGAAGGTCCAGATGCAGGGAGAGCGTATCTACGCCGCGCCAGCTTTGCTCCCCCAGCAGATCGGTACCACCCCGGCGCGGCAGGCTGATCAGGGGTATCGATACCGGCAGGTCGCTGCGACGCGAGCGGGTGAATCCATCCCGGGAATCCGCAAGCAGCCTCGTATATCGGTCGAGGTCGCGGCTGCCGCGCTGATACCTGCTGGTGAAATTGTGTTGCCAGACTTCGCCGTTGCGCACCTGCAGCGCGCGCGTGGCCGCTGAAATCTGGGCACGTGGCTCATTGGCTTCTGCGACATGCTGGACCAGATCTGCAGCGGCAAGCAGTGCCTGCTGGTGCGCCACCGACTGCGCCGTGCTCAATGCTCCGGTATTCCACAGGCTCAGTGCGGCCTCCAGCGGTGGCAGCGCGCGCTGCATACCCGCGTTGATCCTTCCCCAGCCCTGCGACAACGCACGCATGGGACCTGCAAGCGGTGGAATGAACCGGGCTACCTGATCCGCATTGGCGGTCAATGTGTCAACGTATAGGGCCCAGGACCGCAGGCTGACCAGCTGCGCCGTTGCCACCTCATTCGCGACCATCGCGCGGTTCAGATATGCCTGGAGGTTCAGGCTGCGTGCCTCCCACACGGCGGCGCTGTAGGCCGCCGCGTCAGCCGCATTCGTGAGCTTGATCTTGTCATTGACCACCTGGCCGACGTTGAAGACCAGCAGGAACGCGCCAAGCAGGCAGGCAGTCAAAGCCAGCATGACCACCAGCGCCTGTCCCGAATGCGGCCGACGCAACATCACTGTGCCTGATCGAAGTTGTCGAGTTCCACACCGCGCTGCGCCTGCGTGGTGGCGTCCTCGCCACCGGCGTTGGCTTCGGATCGGGCGTCGCTGGTCGACTTGCCGGCCAGTGCCTGCGCTGTGACCGCCATCTGGCCGCGCAGAGTCTTGCCGAACGCGGTGTACACACCGATGGCGGCAATCGCGACCAGGGCTACGACGATGATGTATTCGGTCATTCCCTGACCGCGTTGACTGCGAGTTGATCCCATGACATCTCCTCCTGTTGGTGACTGCATGATTGAAGCGTGATGCGGGCGTGTAGCGGCGCTGCTTAAGTGACGTAATCACAGGGATATGCCGGGTCCTGGGCTCCAGTGGCGGATCGCAAGGTGGAATCGCGCCGCCATCGTGGCAATTCGAGATGCCCGTGGCAGCGAACACGCCGTCGCGTCCGCGCGCCAATGCAGCTAACATCACCCGCTGTGAACACCCCTCGCAGCCTGCTTGTCATTTGCCTGCTCATGCTGCTGCCCCTGGCAGCACCGGCTGCCGAGTCCGACTCCGCCGATCGCGTCATCGTGAAGTGGCGCAACGCAGACTCCGCGTTCGCACCCGTGTCGGCAGCGCGCATGCGCAACCTCTCAGTCCGCATCGGTCAATCGCTCAGCCGCGGCAAGAGCATCGGCGGCGACATGTCGGTGGTCTTCGTCGACCGCACCCAGACCGGCGCTTCGCTGGCGGCCACCCTCGCCGCGCTGCGCGCCGATGCGGATGTCGAGCTGGCGGTGCCCGACACGCGGGTGAAGATCCAGGCCTATGTCCCCTCCGACCCCCTCTTCGGCGGCAGCCAGTGGTACCTGCAGAGCGTCGAGCTCGCCGCCATCCGCGCCGATGCCGCCTGGGACATCACGAAAGGTGGCGCCAGCCCGGACACCTCTCCGGTGGTCATTGCCGTCATCGACACGGGCGTGCGCCGTGACCACCCGGACCTGGCCGGCAAGCTGCTGCCGGGCTTCGACTTCGTGTCGCTGCCAGCCGTAGCCAATGACGGCGATGGTTGGGATGCGGACCCTTCAGATCCGGGCGACTTCCTGTCTGCGGCAGATCTGGCCAGCGACGCTTTCAAGGATGGTGATTGCGGTGGTCGCCCCGCCAGCAGCTGGCACGGCACGCGGGTCACGGGGCTGATCGCCGCCAACACCGACAATGGCCTGGGCATCGCGGGCGCCGGCTTCAATGTGCGGGTGCTGCCCGTGCGGGTGCTGGGCAAATGCGGCGGCTTCACCTCGGATGTGATCGCCGGCATGTACTGGGCGGCGGGCCTCGTGCCACCGCCGCCGCTGCTGCAGTCCACCGATTTGCCGGTGAATACGCATCCAGCCCAGATTCTGAACATGAGCCTGGGCAATGAAGGCGGATGCACCAGCAGCAGTTCGGCGCCTTATCGCGCTGCTGTGAAAGACATCCTCGAGCACGGGGTTCTGATCGTCGCTTCTGCCGGCAATGAAGGTGCTGCCGTGGGCACACCAGCCAGTTGCGAGGGCGTGCTGGCAGTGTCCGGTGTCCGTCACGCGGGCACGAAGGTGGGTTACAGCAATCTGGGCCCCGAGGTCGGCATCGCGGCGCCTGCAGGTAACTGCGTGAACACCCTGGCGGGAGACCCCTGCGTTTACGCATTGAACACCACCACCAATGCTGGCCAGGACGGGCCTACCGCCAACATCTATTCCACGCCGCTCATCCAGCCTACCTATGGCACGAGCTTCTCATCGCCGCTGGCAGCCGGAGCTGCGGGGCTGATGAAAGCCGTGAATCCGGGATTAACCCCGACTCTGCTCATCGCGCGCATCAAGGAAACCGCGCGCGCGTTCCCCACAACGAGCGCGGGCGCCACGATTCAGCCGCCTGCCTGCCTGCCCGTGACCACCGGCGGCGTCCAGGCATTTGAATGCATCTGCAATACGCAGGTGTGTGGTGCAGGCATGCTCAATGTAGAAGCCGCCGTCATCGCCGCGCGACGCCCGGCAGTGCTGGCGCAGGTGACAGGCGTGCCGGGTGCGGGCCGCACGCTGACGCTGGATGGTTCCGCAAGCGCAGCGGCTGCCGGACGTTCGATCGCAGGCTATGCATGGACGGTGGTATCCGTCACGGGCGGCGCCGCGACGCCCGTCATTCAGTCGGCCAACCAGGCGCAGGCCACACTCGCCACGCCGACACAGGGCACGGTGACGCTGCGACTGACAGTCACCGACAATTTTGGCAGCAGCGACTTTGCCACTGTCACCATCGATGGAGTCGGCGGCAACACGACGACTTCGCCACCCTCGGTGCCGGCCAACTCGGGCGGCGGCGGCAGCACGGGCTTGTTGTGGCTGCTGATACTGGCTCTGCAGCTACTGGCAATACGGCGCCAGCGCTTCGACCACGTCTTGCGAAACTGACCCGGAGACTACGCGCCCATGGATTTGTTGCAGGCCCTGATCCTCGGGCTGGTCGAAGGCATCACCGAATATCTGCCGGTGAGTTCCACAGGGCATTTGCTGATCGCGCAGCGCCTGCTGGGCATCGAAGCCAGCGACGCAGCCAATGGCTATGCGATTGCGATACAGGCCGGTGCGATCATTGCGGTGCTTGGCACCTATCGGCAGCGCGTGGGCGTGATGTTGCAGGGGCTCGTGGGTCGCAACAGTTCCGGCCTGCAACTGGCGATCTGCATCGTTGCCGCGTTCCTGCCCGCAGCCATCCTCGGTGTGCTGTTCGACGATCGCATTGAGGAATACCTGTTCGGTGTGAAACCGGTGATCGCCGCATGGATAGTCGGTGGCGTGGTGATCCTCGCGTTGTCGAGCTGGGTGAAGGCGCGGCGCGAAGGACATGACCTTTCGCAGCTCACCTGGCGCGCGGCGGTGCTCATCGGTCTGGCGCAGAGCCTTGCCATGTGGCCTGGCACCAGCCGCAGTCTGGTGACGATTCTTGCCGGCCTGGCAGTGGGTCTCTCGCTCGCGGCTGCGGTGGAGTTTGCCTTCCTGCTTGGCGTGCTCACACTCACCGCCGCCACGGCGTATGCGGTGATGAAATCCGGCAGCAGCATGCTTACCGCTTACGGCTGGCCTGCATTGATCACCGGTTTCCTGGCTGCCTGGATCTCCGCAGCACTGGCTGTGAAATGGATGGTCGCCTGGCTCAACCGCCACGGTCTCACGCTGTTCGCGTGGTGGCGGTTTGCCTCGGCGGCCCTCGCCGCCTGGTTGCTGCTCTAGCGCAGTTGCTTCAGGACTCGGTGATGAATTTGGTCACGAGGCAGGCATCCAGCCCCTCGATGCCTTCTTCAGAGCCGTGGCCGCTTTCCTTCACGCCACCAAACGGTGCTTCGGGCGCTGCGATGGTGAAGCTGTTGATGCCCAGCATGCCGGCTTCCACCTGCTCACCGATCAGGTTCACGCGGCGCGCATTCTGGGTGAAGGCATAGGCGGCCAGTCCATAAGGCAGGCGGTTGGCCTTCAGGATCACCTCGTCGAAATCACGGAACGGGCTCAGCACCGCGACGGGACCAAACGGCTCGTCGTTCATGATGCGCGCGGTATCCGGCACATCGGCCAGCACCGTGGGCGCATAGAAATAGCCCTTGCCGGGCAGCGCTTCGCCGCCCGCCAGCACGCGCGCGCCGCACTTCACGGCATCGTCGATCATCGCAGCCACGGCGGGACGCCGGCGATCATGCGCCAGCGGGCCCATGCGCACACCGTCTTCCAGGCCATTGCCGACCTTGATCTGTTTGGCGCGGGCCGCGAAGCCCACAGCGAACCGTTCGTAGATCGATTCATGCACATAGAAGCGCGTGGGTGACACGCACACCTGTCCGGCGTTGCGGAATTTCGACATCGCCGCCAGATCGAGCACGGCCTCTACATCGACGTCATCGAATACCAGCACAGGTGCATGTCCACCCAGCTCCATCGTCGTGCGCTTCATGCCCGCCGCGGCCAGCGCGGTCAGCTGCTTGCCGACGGGAATCGATCCCGTGAAATGCACGGCGCGGATGATCGGCGACGAGATCAGGTGCTGTGACACTTCTGCCGGCACGCCGAACACAACCTGCACCACGCCATCGGGCACACCGGCATCAACCAGCGCCTGCGCAATGGCCAGTGCACTGCCCGGCGATTCTTCTGCCGGCTTGAGGATTACGCTGCATCCCGCGCCCAGTGCCGAACCGAGCTTGCGCGCAGGATTGCCCAGTGGAAAATTCCATGGCGCGAATCCGGCTACCGGACCCACAGGCTCCCTGACCACTGTCATCCGCACGCCCGCGACCCGCTGCGGCAATACGCGCCCGTAGGCACGACGCCCTTCTTCGGCATACCAGTCGAATATGTCCGCGGACATGCCAAGCTCGACGCGCGTCTCGGCCAGTGTCTTGCCTTCTTCGATCGTGGCCAGGCGTGCAATCGCTTCGCTGCGTTCGCGCAGCAGATCCGCCGCCTTGCGCAGGATCTTGCCGCGCTGCTGTGGTCCCAGGGCACGCCAGACGGGCCAGGCACGCCGCGCGGCTTCCAGCGCGCGGTCCAGATCCGCAGGATTGGCCAGCGGCAGCTCGCCCAGCACCGCTTCGGTGGCGGGGTTCAACACGGGGATGGTGCGGCGTCCGGCGGCGTCGAGGCGCTGGCCGTCAACGAGCAGGTAAAGTTGCGGGTATGTCATAGGTGATGTGCTTAAAATACCGGCCTCATTCGAGGTCCAGCCCTGCAGGGAAAAAGAGCGCCATGATAAAGAATCCACCGTACCGCCGCATTGCGACCGAAGAAGCCTGGCTCAGCCGTGACGTGATGCTCGGCTACAAGCGCCTGCTGGCCGATTCCAGTTTCACGGATCCCGGTTTTCGCAGCCTGTGGGGCTTTTACAGTGGTGCCGTCAGTCCGCGCGCACAGTTCATCTTCGAGCGGCTGCAGGATCTTGGTCCGCAGCGCATCGCCGACATGGACGCCACCGGCATAGATCGCCAGATCATCGCGCTTACGGCCCCCGGCGTGCAGGCCTTCGAACCGGCGGAAGGCAGCGCCCTGGCCGTCGATGCCAACGATCAGCTGGCTGAAGCCTGCCGCAAGTATCCCGACCGCTACACCGGCATGGTGTGCGTGGCGCCGCATGATCCTGCCAATGCCGTGAAGGAAATGGAGCGCGGCGTGCGCAAGCTTGGCTTCAAGGCCGTGATCATCAATTCGCATACGCACGGCCATTACCTCGACGAGCCGCAGTTCGCGCCGGTGCTCGAAGCCGCTGAAGCCCTGAACGTGCCGATCTACCTGCATCCGCAGACGCCGCCGGCCGCGATGATCGGTCCCATTCTCGATGCAGGCCTCGATGGCGCCGTGTTCGGCTTCGGCGTCGAAACCGGCCTGCACATGCTGCGCGTCATTACCGGCGGCGTGTTCGATCGCTTCCCTAAGCTGCAGTTCATCATTGGCCACGCGGGCGAAGCGCTGCCGTTCTGGCTTTACCGGATGGACTACATGCACACGGCCACGGTGCGCTCCAATCGCTATCCGTTCATGAAGGCGCTGAAGCATCCGGTCAGCCACTACCTTCGCAACAACGTCTTCGTGACCAACAGCGGCGTGGCGTGGCAGCCGGCCATCGAGTTCTGCCAGAAGGTGCTCGGTGTCGAGCGCGTGCTCTATGCCATGGACTATCCATACCAGTACGTGCCGGAAGAAGTCGGCTTCTGCGATGCCATGACCATTTCCGAGGCGGACAAGAAGGCCTTTTTCCAGACCAATGCCGAGCGGGTTTTCGGCCTGCGATAGAATGGCCGCATCCCTCATCGTAGTCCTGCAGGAGATTCATCATTAGCAAGCATGTCTGCGTGCGCGAGATTCCGCGCCCCGAAGCTTCCATTAGCAAAGCCCTGGCCACCTACGGCGTTGCCACCGTGCACGAGGCACAGGGCCGCACCGGTCTGCTGGCGCCTTACATGCGGCCGATCTTCGCTGGCAAGTCCATTGCCGGGCCGGCCGTCACGGTGTCATCGCCGCCCGGCGACAACTGGATGATTCACGTGGCGGTGGAGATGTGCAAACCCGGCGACATTCTCGTCGTGGCGCCCACCTCTCCCTGCAGCGATGGCTACTTCGGCGACCTGCTGGCCACTTCCCTGCAGGCGCGCGGCGTGCAGGCCTTGATCATTGACGCCGGCGTGCGTGATGTCGCCACCCTCAAGCAGATGGATTTCCCGGTATGGAGCAAGTGTGTGTATGCACAGGGAACCATCAAGGCAAGCCTGGGATCGGTAAACGTGCCGGTGATCTGCGCCGCGCAGGCCATCAATGCCGGTGACGTGATCGTTGCGGACGACGATGGCGTCTGCGTCGTGCGCAGTGGCGAAGCCGGCAAGGTTGCCGAAGCCGCGGCCAAGCGCGTCGCCATGGAAGAAGAAAAGCGCCTGCGCCTGGCCGCGGGCGAACTGGGCATGGACATCTACAAGTTCCGCGAGAAGCTGGCTGAAATGGGCCTCAAATACGTCTGAGGCGCCAAGCCCGGCGCCCGCTTGGGGTTGGCCGGGCCGGGCATGAATCTCAGGCTGCTGCCAGGCGGGCTCGCAGCCGGGGATAAACGCGATAGGCGTTGTCCTCGAAAATGCGCTGCTTGTCTGCGGTGGATAGCGCCGAATTCTCGATGTACCGCTTGGTGTCGTCGTAGTACTGGCCAGTGGTCGGGTCGATGCCGCGCACCGCACCGACCATCTCCGAACCGAACAGGATGTTCTCGACCGGAATCACCTTCAGCAGCAGATCGATGCCCGGCTGGTGATAGACGCAGGTGTCGAAGAACACGTTCTTCAGCACATGGGTGTCGAGCAGCGGGCGCTTCATGTCCTGCGCGAGACCGCGATACCGACCCCAGTGGTAAGGAACCGCGCCGCCCCCGTGCGGAATGATCAGGCGCAGTGTCGGGAAATCCTTGAACAGGTCACCCTGAATGAATTGCATGAATGCCGTGGTATCCGCGTTGATGTAATGCGCACCGGTGGCGTGGAAGTTGGCGTTGCAGGAAGAACTCACATGCACCATCGCGGGCATGTCGAGCTCGCACAGCTTCTCGTAAATCGGATACCAGTACTTGTCGGTCAGTGGCGGTGAGGTCCAGTGGCCACCGGACGGATCTGGATTCAGGTTCGCGCCGATGAATCCCACCTTGGCGCAGCGCTCCAGCTCCTTTACGCTGCCGGCCAGCGACGCGCCCGGCGACTGGGGCAGCATGCACACGCCGACGAAGTTCTGGGGATAAAGACCCACCACCCGCTCGATCAGGTCGTTGCTGATCTGCGACCACTCCAGGCTGGTGCCTTCGTTGCCGACATGATGCGACATGGTCGAGGCGCGGGGCGAGAACACCGTAAGGTCCGAGCCGCGTTCGCGCTGCAGCTTGAGCTGCGCCTTTTCCAGGCTGTCGCGGATCTGGTCGTCGCTGATCTTCATGCTCTCGCGCGACGGGGTCTGCGCCGGATCCTTCAGGGCGGCGATCTGGGCGTCGAGGA
>JANPGU010000343.1:0-3901 GCA_031424095.1 Gammaproteobacteria bacterium | reverse complement strand
GCAATCTTCGTTTCCATGTCCACGCCGGCGTACGACTGTCCATAGCCCACGCGATTGGGGTTTGGCGCATCCGGCAGCTGCAATGCCTGGCTGTATGCAAACCAGCCCGGGTAGCCCTTGCTGGTCAGGTCGTAGTCGCTGTAATTCAGCTCGAGCACGCTGTGTTCCCACGGGCGGATATCGAGCCCGATGTCAGCCAGCGCTCGGCGCTGGCGGCTGCCATCGACAAAGCCGTCGCCCTTGCCGTAAACGCCATTGAGCCGATAGCTGACCACATGGTTGGCATCCACGGTGCCGCCGATATCGACTTTAACCGTCGCAATGCTGTCGCTGCCGTAGCTCACCGCGACCTGCCGCAGCTCCGTCCCGGTGGGTCGCTTGGACACGAAATTGAACATGCCGGCAGGATTCGCCGGACCGTACAGCGAGGCTGACAGGCCGTTCACGACCTCGATCTGCTGGAACTGTTCCATCGCATTGGCGACGGTCACATACATCGTCATCCCGTCGAGGCGGGAATTCTGGAAGTTGCCGCCCTGCATGCCGCGCGTCTGCGGACGAAGAACGTCCGGGCCTTGCTGTTCCTGGTACGCCACCAGCGGCAGGTATTTCGACACATCCTTGAAATTCGTTGCCTGCGAATTCTGGATCAGGTCACCCGGCAGCACCGCAACGAAAAAGGGCGTATCCAGCAGTGGCGTGGAACCCAGCGGACCGGTGCTGTCCACGGTATCAACCCGATAGTGCTCGGAGAACTTGCCAGTGACCACCACTACCGGCAGAACAGTCTGGGTCTGCGTCTGCGCCTGCACGAGGACAGGCATTGCCAGCGCCGGGATGAGGGCAGTGAGCACGTAATTTCTGTTCATGGATGCGGTCCAGCGTGACGGGCCCGCACCCTAGCATCTGCATCGCGCCACCACGATATGCACACCAGTGCATATGTCGGCGACCACACGCGCACGCGCGAGTCGTCAGCCCGATATAGTACGGGCTTCGCCGCAACCACGAATCGGCATACAAATGGCCAACTCCATGAAGCGATTGAGCCACATCCTGCCGCTCTGCGCAGCGCTCTGCGCCGCTCACATGGTGGGTGCTGCAGAAGTGGATTCACCAGCAATCGTTGAAGTATTTGCCGCCGGCAGCCTGCGCGGCGTGATGGGTGATCTGGCCGCAGTGGCGGGCCCTGCCCTGCACGTGGAACTGAATGCCAGCTTCGGTGGCTCGGGACTGCTGCGCGAGCGCATCGAAAAAGGTGAACGCGCGGACCTGCTGCTGTCCGCTGATCTGGGATCGCCCCGCGCACTTGAGACACGCGGCCTGACGGTCCTGCCACCAACAGCATTCGCGCGCAATCGTATGTGCGTTGTATCGCGACGCGATGCCGGACTGACCGCCGTCAACCTCATCGATCGGCTGCTGACTCCCACACTGCGTTTGAAGACCTCGACACCGGTGGCCGACCCTTCCGGGGACTACGCCTGGGCGATCTTTGAGCGTATCGACCAGCTGCGTCCCGGCACTGGCTCGCGCCTCAAGGACAAGGCCAGTCGCGTGATGAATGCGGTAGCTGCGCCGGCGAAACCGGACCAGAGCCCGGCCGCAGCTTTGTTTGCCGCGGGCCAGATCGATGTTTCGATAACCTATTGCAGCGCTGCTGCGGGCCTGGAGCGCGAACTTCCCGAACTGACTTCACTGCCGGTGCCACCGGCACTGGATCCGCATCCGGTCTATGGCATCGCCGTGCTGTCCAGCAATCCTGCGGCCTTGAAGCTGGCGCTGTTTCTGCTGTCCGAGAAAGGTCAGGCGCTTATCGCCAGGAACGGCCTTCTGCCGTTGCTGGATCCGATCGCAACCGTGCGGCCCTGATCTGCGGCCGGTACCCGGGCTTCAAGCCCAGGTACCGAAGACTTCCTCGATCGACTGCACCTTGCCCGGCTCGGTCACGGAATATCCCGGCAAGGCAGCGATAGCCGCGGCAAAGGCCGCACCGCGCATCACCTCGAGGATAAGCTGCACCGAGGGATTTTCCAGGCTCTGCCGATGACATACGAAGACGTAGTCCTCGGTCACCAGCGGCACGAAATCCAGATCGAATTGCCGTGCCGCCGCTTCGACCCCGAAGCTGGCATCTGCCATGCCGCTCGCCACATAGGCGGCCACAGCAGCGTGGGTAAATTCCACCTGCTGATATCCCTGGATCCTGGTGCCGTCGATCCCCTGCTGCGCCAGGATTTCATCAAACAGCATGCGCGTGCCGGATTCCGGATCACGATTCACGAAGCGCACGCCGGCATCGAGCAACTGCCGGACCGACCGGATTGCGCGCGGATTTCCCCTGCGGACGATCAACCCCATTTCACGCTTCACGAAGGTGATCACGCGGTGCTCGGCCGGTGACAGCGCTTCGCGCCAGCCTGCCATGCTGCGCGCACGCAACTCACCCTGCGGCAGGTGCATGCCAGCCAGATCGCAGCCGTGATGCGCCAGTGACGCGGGTGAATTGATGTTGCCGACGTAACGGAAATCCACGCGCAGATCCTGCTCGTGGCCCAGCAGGTCGCGCAGCGCGGAGACCGCGAAACCATGGCTGGCATGGATGCGCACACTGGTACCCGCCTCCGGCAGCAGCGCGTTGATCTCGCTTTCCAGCTCCTGTGCCAGGTTCTGCAGTTGCGGACCGAGCCGTGCCTGCAGGCGCTGACCGGCCCAGACCAGGCGCTCGCCGAAATTGGTGAGCAGCGTGCCACGACCCTGCCGACGCTCGACCAGCGGCGTGCCGAAAAACTCCGACCACTTCTCGATCAGGTTCCAGGCATGACGATAGGACACCTGCGCGCGCTCCGCCGCCCGGGTTATCTTGCCGGTGGCGCGGATCTCATAGAGGAAATCCAGCATGACCAGCATGGAGCGGGTGTCCTGCTCCTGCGTGAATCGCCAGACGGTTTCAATCGCGATCCGGAATGGCATCAGCGCAATCGCTGCGGATGGCTGTAGACGACCTGCTGCTCTTCGCGCGCAAAGCCCACCAGCGTGAGACCGCAGTCACGTGCCAGTTCCACACCCAGCGCCGTCGGCGCGGACACGGCAACCAGCATGCGGATGCCCAGCGTTGCCGCCTTCTGGACCATTTCGTAACTGGCGCGACTGGTGACCATGACATAGCCATCGGCCAGGTTTTCGCCACGCCGAAGTTTCGCGCCGATCAGCTTGTCGAGCGCGTTGTGGCGGCCCACATCCTCGCGCACCAGTTGCACCTCGCCCGCCCAGCTCACCCAGGCGGCGGCATGCAGGCTGCCGGCCTGTGCGCCCAGTGGTTGCAGTTCTCGCATCCGGCGCAGCGCTGCCACCAGGCTTTCGCGCGACGTTTCGCCGCCAGCAGCTACCGGCGGCGGACGGCGAATCGCATCTTCGACGGTTTCAGCGCCGCAGACTCCGCAGCCAGTGCGACCAGTGAGATTGCGCCGCCGCTGCAGCATTTCGCCAAGGCGCGATCCCGTAACGCTGAGGCGCAATTCAATTGCGCCATCGGCGGTAACCAGCGTGACGTCGCGCAGCTCGGAATAAGCAGCGACCAGTGATTCACTGACCGTGAAGCCCACGCCCATGTCTTCGAGGTCCCGCGGCGTGGCCATCATCACCACATGCGGGATCGAGTTGTAGGTCAGCGCGACCGGAATCTCGGCCGCGACACTGTCGATGGCTTCCTGCCAGGCACCACCACGCCAGCGGCGCACAGGCAGCGACGCTACAGGCTCGTTGCCTGGAACATCCGTCGCGGCGTTCATGCCCGCAGGAGCCGGGTCTTCTGGGCGTTGATTCACAACGCCCAGTGTACCGTGGTGTCAGCCCAGGCGCGCGAGCAGGCCCAGCAGCTGGTGCAGCTCGTCAGGCGAGT
>JANPGU010000342.1:0-3512 GCA_031424095.1 Gammaproteobacteria bacterium | reverse complement strand
AAGAACCGCGCGCTGGTCCGCAATGAGTGGGTGCTGGCCGGTACGGACGCGGCAGCTGCCGCAACACACCTGCTGTTGCCCCTGGGTGACTATCTCAAGGCCATCGCGGCGGGCGAACCTGCCGCTGCACGGGCGGTCCTGCTGAAGCCCGAGGATCAGGATCTCACGCCGTTATTGCCACATCTGCAGTCGCCGCCACTGATTGCGATCCACTTCGGCAGTACCGGCGAGGGGCGTGGTTACACGCAGGCCCGCCTGCTGCGCGAGCGGCATGGTTACCTGGGCGAATTGCGTGCAGTTGGCGCGATACGCTCCGACCAGGTCTATTTCCTGGCGCGCGTAGGTTTCGACGCCTTCGATCTGGTGGACGGCGATGACGCCCAGGTTGCCATCGCGCAGCTGGACCGATTCAGCGTGGCCTACCAGACCAGTGTGGGAACGCAGACGCATACGCGCATGCGTTACGGCCACCAGGGCTAGTTGCCAGCCTGCAGCGCGGCGCGCAGTTGCGTCGCCAGCGTTTCCACATGCGTACTGTCATGCGCCGCTGACAGGAATCCGACTTCGAACGCGCTTGGCGCGAGATAGATGCCGGCATCCAGCAGCCGGTGGAACACTGGCCCGAAGGGCTCTGCCGGCTTTGCCTTCATGTCCCCGAGACTGCGCAGCGGCGCCGCAGCCGCAGCGAGATAGGGCCAGAACACCGAGCCTACCCTTTGCACAGTCACACCGGGAATGGCGGTGAGCTGCTGTTCCAGCTGCGCACCGAGGGTCTCCAACTGCGCATACAGACGGCCATCGGCAAGCTGCTGCAGCGTGGCGAGTCCCGCGCACATCGCGACAGGATTCGCGCTCAGCGTCCCGGCCTGGTACACCGGACCTGCCGGCGCCACGAGGTCCATGAACCTGCGCTGGCCGCCATAAGCGCCGACCGGAAATCCACCGCCGATCACCTTGCCATAGGTGACCAGGTCCGGTTCTATGCCGTACAGGCCCGCGCAGCCCTGGAAGCCGACCCGAAAGCCGCTGATCACCTCGTCCAGCAGCAGCAGCGCGCCATGCCTGCGGCACAGCTTTTCCAGCAGCTGCAGATATTCGAGGCGCTGCGGCAGCAGGCCATAGTTGGCTGGCAGCGGTTCGATGATGGCGCAGGCGATCTCGTCACCATGCCGTGCGAAAACCTGTTCCAGCGCCGCTTCGTCATTCAGCGGCGCGACCAGCGTGCCACCCAGTGTCGACTTGTTCAGGCCCGCGCTGTCGGGTTCAGTGGCCTCCGCGAGTCCCGAGCCGGAACGGATCAGCATCGCATCCGTGTGCCCGTGATAGCAGCCATCGAACTTCAGGATCAGGTCGCGTCCGGTCGCGCCGCGCGCCAGGCGCAACGCCGACATTACCGCTTCGGTGCCGGAATTCACGAAGCGGATGCTTTCGACCCAGGGAATGCGGCTGGTGATGTATTCCGCCAGCGTCAGCGAATACGGCTCGCAGGTGCCAAGGCTCCAGCCGCGGTCGATGGCACCCACGGCAGCATCGCGCACTGCCTTGTTGCCGTGGCCGAGGATCAGCGGGCCAAAGGCCATGCAGAAGTCGAGGATCTGGCGATCATCCACATCGCGGATGAAGGCGCCGTCGCCGCCGGTCATGAAGCGCGGCGTTCCGCCGACGCCCTTGAAGGCGCGCACCGGTGAATGCACACCACCCGGCGAAACCTGCTTCGCACGGGCAAATAGTGAATCCGAAGTACTCATGCGGCCAGCCATTCCTTTGCATGGCGGGCGCCATAGCTGATGATCATCGAGGCGCCGGCGCGGACGAATCCAGTCCACGCCTCGCGGTGGGCGCTGATGCGGTTTGCCAGACCCTGTTCGGCCAGCAGTTCGATGCCGGCATATTCGCCGCTGACTTCATACACCGCCCACGGCTGTGCAAACTGTCGCGACAGATCGGCAAGGATGTCGAGATAGGGCATGCCCGGCTTCACCATCAGGATGTCGGCGCCTTCGGCGACATCGCGTTCGACCGACAGCAGCGCATCACCTGCACGCGATGGGTCGATCTGGTACGAAGCGCGGTCGGTGAGTCCGCTGGCCGTCTTCGGCGCGGAATCGGCGGCCACACGGAACGGCCCGTAGAAGTTGGAGTGGAACTTGGCGGCATAGCTCATCAGGACCGTGCGCTCGAGCCCGTTGTCATCCAGCGCCGCGCGAATTGCTCCGATGCGGCCATCCATCATGTCACTGGGCGCCACGCAGTCTGCGCCAGCCTTTGCATAGGCCAGAGCGGCGTTGGCCAGCTCCTGCACGCTGGCCTTGTTGTCGAGATGATCGGCGGAATCATTGAGCACACCGCAATGGCCATGCGGAGTTGCCGAGCACAGGCAAACATCCACGGCGAGCCACACGCCCGATCCGTAACGCTGCTTCACGGCAGCGATCTGGCTGGCTGTGAACGACCAGTCGATGTCCCGCGTTGCATGCGTGGCAGGCACGCCGAACAGCAGGAATTTGGTGACGCCATGCGCCACATCTGATTCGATCTGTGCAAGCAGCGAGGCACGCGTTTCGCGGTACACGCCGGTCAGCCCGGGAATTGTTTCGCGCTCGGCGATGCCCTCGACCACGAACAGGGGCTGGATGAACTGCTCGGGATGGGGGCGGGCGCCACGGGTCAGGGCGCGCACATGCGGATCCTGGCGCAGGCGCCGTAGGCTGATTCGGCTCATGGATATACTCTACGATGCTGCGGTGCGGCAATGTGTCACGGCAGGATCATATTCTTCCACAAATAACCGATATCATTACGTCGCTAGATTCTTGATGACCCAATGTTATGAGGTCGCTGCCCAGAATACGCCCATGCCAGACGCTACCAAGATCAATGCCACCCTTGAGACCCTGCGGGCAGCCGTACGCGACTACGGCAAGGTGGTGTATTCCAACAGCCTCGGCGCCGAGTCGATGGTGCTCACCGACCTGATCTGGCAGCAGGTGCCGGAGATCGAGATCTTCACGCTCGATACCGGGCGCCTGCCCGAAGAGACCTACAACCTCATCGAGCGGCTGGAGCGGCGCTACAACCGGCGCATGCGTATCTACTACCCCGATCCCGCCACGCTTGAAGCGCTGGTGGCGAAGAACGGCATCAACGGCTTCTACAACGGTGTGGCGGAACGCATCTCGTGCTGCCACGTGCGCAAGGTGGAGCCATTTAGACGGGCCGTGCAGGGTGCTGGCGCATGGGTCACGGGCGTGCGACATGAACAGTCGGCCACGCGTGCGCAGGCGAAGGCCGTGGACTTCGATGCAGCCAACGGCCTTGCGAAAATCAGTCCCATCCTCGACTGGACGCATGACGACGTGTGGACCTACATCCGCGCGCACAAGCTGCCGTACAACCCGCGGCATGACAAGGGTGACCCCAGCATCGGCTGCGCACCCGGCACGCGGGCGGTGGAGCCAGGGGCCGACAGTCGATCGGGCCGCTGGTGGTGGGAGAACACCGACTCCAAGGAA
>JANPGU010000341.1:0-3257 GCA_031424095.1 Gammaproteobacteria bacterium | reverse complement strand
TGGAATAGTTGGTCATCTGTCCGTTGTAAGGATCCGCCCGCGCGTGGGCCGGACAAAGGGCCGAATGACCCTGGACGGGATTTTCATACTCGGCTTCGACCACCGTCGCGGCGCTGGCCAGCGCCGCCGCCGGATCTCCCTGGATCTGTGCTTCGCCCGTCACCGTGGGCGTTGCCTTGCGCATGTACTCGAACAGTTCGCTGGACGCAGGGAATGGCGCCGTCGCCGGCCGTTTCCATTCCACCTTCAGCTGCTGTGCGGCGCGGATGGCCTGTTCCTCGCGGGCGCACACCACGGCCACATAATTGCCGCGGCTGACCACGCGGATGAAGCCGGGCAGATTGGCCACCGAAGATTCGTCGATGCGCTGCAGTGTCGCTCCCGCAAATGGCGGTCGCACATTGCGCGCATGCACCATGCCCGGCACCTTCATGTCCACGGCCCACTTCAGCGACCCATCCACCTTGGCGGGAATGTCATAGCGCTGCAGCGGGTGTCCCACGACGCGCAATTCGTTTACCGGCTTGACGGCAGCCTTGACGGCGATGTTGTCGACATTGCGTCCGCTGACAGCGACGTTGAAGCGCTTGCCGCCGACCAGATGGGCGTAGGTCACCTGCTTCGAGGCATCGGACTTCACCGCAATGGTCGCGTTGGCAACGGTGAGCATCCCGACGGGCACACCCAGGCGCTCACTGCCGAGTTCCAGCAACACGCGGCGGGCCTCGGCCGACACGCGGCGCATCGCCCAGCCATCACGCTCCACGCCATCCGATCCGCCAGAGCCGCCCTGGTCCGGCGTGATGTCGGTGCAGCCCATGATGAGGCTGGTCCTGTCGTAAGCGATGTCCAGTTCGTCGCACATCATCTGCCGATAGGCGGTGCCTGTTCCCTGTCCGCCGTCGGTCTTGCCGACGTAGAACGTCGCGGTGTTGTCAGCATGGATCACGATCCATGTGTCGAGCTGCAGGAAGTCGGGATCCGGATAGGGACCGCCAGCGGCGGTTTGCGCGGCGAGAACGTTGGCACCCTGCAGGCAAGCAACGCTGACACTGATTACCAGCGCACCGGAACCCTTGAGAAAATCCCGGCGTGAGGCCTGGCTGGAATCGAGGATGGCGTCCTCTACCGCTTTGGGCAGTTGCAGCGCCGCGCTCACTTGCGGTCTCCAGCAGGTTTCGTCCCGCGCGCCACACGCTTGATCGCCGCCTGCACGCGGAAGTAGGTCATGCAGCGGCACAATGCGCCATCCATCGCCGTGCGGATCTCGGCGTCGCTCGGATTCGGGTTGCGGTCGAGCAGCGCCTTGGCCGTCATGATCTGACCGTTCTGGCAATAGCCGCATTGCGCGGCCTGTTCATCGATCCAGGCCTGCTGCAGCGGATGCAACTTGCCGTTCTTCGAAATGCCTTCCAGCGTCGTAACCTCGCCGCGCACCGCCGCGACCGGCGTAATGCAGGAGCGGGTCGCCACGCCGTCGATGATGACCGTACACACACTGCACTGGCCGAGTCCGCAGCCGAAGCGCGGTCCATGCAGGTCGAGATCGTTTCGCAGTACGTAAAGAAGGGGCGTCGAGGGGTCGACATCTACCTCATGCGTGGCGCCGTTGACCTGCAGTTTGACGATGCTCATGGCTCACCTGCGGAAGGAGGGCGGAGGTTCGGAATGCCGGGTCGAGACTAGGCCACAGCCCCGTCCAATTCAATGCGTATCTGGTTGTAAGATGCCGCATCGAAACCTCAAACGGAGAACGAACATGTCCACAGTCACGCTCGCAGGAAATCCAGTTGCAGTCGGCGGTCACTTTCCACAGAAGGGTGAGGCTGCGCCGGCGTTTTCGCTGGTCGGCAAGGATCTGGCCAATGTCGGCCTCGACAAATTTGCCGGCAAGCGCAAGATCCTCAACATCTTCCCCAGCATCGACACGCCGACCTGCGCGATGTCCGTGCGCCAGTTCAATGCCAAGGCGAATGGCCTGGCGAACACTGTGGTTCTCTGCATCTCGGCAGATCTGCCGTTTGCACAGGCAAGGTTCTGCGGCGCAGAGGGGCTGGAGAATGTGGTGACTCTTTCCACCATGCGCGGCAGGAAGTTCCTGCAGGACTATGGCGTGGCGATTGCCGAGGGTCCGCTCGAAGGTCTGACGGCGCGTGCGGTGGTGGTAGTCGACGAGCAAAACAAGGTCGTCTACAGCGAGCTGGTCAAGGAGATCAAGGACGAGCCGAACTACGCGGCCGCCCTCGCCGGATAGCGCCCTAACGCCGTTCCACGTGGCGGGCGAAATTGTCGAGAATCGCCTGCCAGCCGGTGCGCTGCTGTTCGATTGAATGGCTGGGTTCGCTGTCAAAGGTGATGCGAATCTGCACCCCTTGCGCGAGTTGCTGAAACTCGATGCGCGACCTGCGCCCGCCGAAGAGACATTCAATCAATTCATGCGTCACGATGTTGGTGTAGGTGCCGGCAAAGTCGAAGCCCATGCTGCCGTCCTTTGCGGCCATGCGCGAAGAGAATTCCCCGCCGACGCGAAGGTCGACGGATGCGGCAGTGGTATGCCATTCAGGCGACGCGCAGTTCCATTGCATGATGTCTGCGGGCGTCGTGTAGGCGCGCCAGACCTCCGCGATCGGAGCGGCGACGACAGTCTGGACAGTGATTTCCATGTTATTCCCCGTCGGACTAGCGGCGAGAGTAGGGTTGCGGCCTACAGCCGCTCGCGTGTCTGGCCTGCAAAACCCGGCAGTTGATCTGGCAGTATCGATAGCTCACTTTCAGCTCCCAGGTGCGCTAATGACTCTCGGGATCTTCTACCTTCAAGGTGCCAGCAAGGAAGAGTGGCTGGTCATGAACAGTGATGGCAGCGTGGTGCATCGCGTTGAAGATGAGTACGACGACACAGAAACCAGGTACACCGTGAGCGAGGCCAAGAATCGGTGGCCTGGCTACGCGGGCAAGCTGGAGGGTGCGTATCGCCGCGTGAAAGGCGAGCCAAACCGCGCTGGGGACGCCGCCTGAGGGGTTACAGCCGACGTCCCCAGCTTCTCTGCTCTGTGCACCGTGCGCGAGGCTCGGCGTAATCCCACATGTAGCGGGCAGATACGAGATTGCGGCCACTCGGTTTCATTAATGTGATGACGCGATGAAGCGACGCGCGTGGCGCAACCTCCTTACTTGATCTCTCAGCGGCTGGCTGGAAGAGGCGCAGTGCAGGTAATGCAATGACCGGACTGGTCGGGATGACAGGATTTGAACCTGCG
>JANPGU010000340.1:0-13245 GCA_031424095.1 Gammaproteobacteria bacterium | reverse complement strand
ACACGGTGCGGCTTGTTGCCCAGCCGGGGCGCCAGCGTCGTGCCCTTCAGGCAGATGGCGCCAACATCGCGGTTCGAAAAGCCGGCCACGCGCGTGTATTCCTCGCCAAAGCCCACGCAGCCGGACAGCAGCACGATGGGCGAGGCGAAGCGCATCCCACAGAATTCGAGGGCCAGCGAAGGGTGGGGAGGCGCCCAGGCGGGCGCTGCGCCCGCCGGGGCGAGGGGGGGCGATTCGAAGGCCGCATTCATGTGGCAATTATCCCTGAAAATGAGTTGGAGCGCCGCGCCGGGGCGTTTTGCGCGGACCCCCAAGGTGCACTGGCCCAGGAGACCTTTGTGTTCAACATTCTGCTGTACCAGCCGGAAATTCCGCCCAATACGGGAAACTCGATCCGGCTGTGCGCCAATACGGGTGCACACCTGCATCTGATTGCCCCGCTGGGCTTTGACCTGTCCGAGCCACAGCTGAAGCGGGCGGGACTGGATTACCACGACCTGGCACGGGTTACGGTGCACACCGATCTGGCCACCTGCCTTGCTGCGGTGGTGCACACGCGCCTGTTCGTGATCGAGACCGATGGTGCCCGGGGCTATCACGAAACGCGCTACCAGGCTGGCGACAGCTTTCTCTTCGGTCGCGAGACCAGCGGGCTGCCGGCGGGTGTCGCGGCGCAATTGCCGGCGCACGAGCGCCTGCACATCCCGATGCGGCCGTCCAACCGCAGCCTGAACCTGTCGAATGCGGTCGCAGTGGTGGTCTATGAGGCATGGCGACAGACGGGGTTTGCCGCGCACTGAGTCCGGAGCCCGGTTTCCGCGGCCGCAGGCTGTGGGATATCCTGTGCAACATGAACACAGCCCGCATTTCCCGGATTCTGGTCGTCCTCACGCTGGCCTTCGTGCAAGTGCCTGCCGTCCAGGCGCAGATGCTGGATCGCGGCTGGTATTTCGAGGTGGGCCTGGGCAAATCCTCCTTCAAGGATGTCAGCACGCCAGGTCTGGACGCGCTGACCCGCGACTTTTTCGACTCTTACGACCTGCCCGTACAGACGCTCACCTCCACACGGAGTGACTACGAACATTCCTATGTTCTGGTCAGTGGCTACCGCATCACGCCGTACCTGGCATTCGAGGCTGGCCTGTTCCGGCTGGGTGCGGTGCAGTATGCGGCCGCGGGAACGGTGAGCGACGAAGGCGCATTGCGGCCGGCCAGCTTCAACTTCAGCTACCGGGCCAAGGGTGTAATGCTCGGCGGCACGGCCACTTTGCCACTGGGTGAATTCTTCGAGCTGCGCAGTCGCGCGGGCATCACCAATTCCGATACCCGCGTGCGTTATTACGCCACCGTGAATGGCGTCAGCGCCAGCGACCAGTTTTCCGAATCCTCACAGGATTTCTATTACGGCGCGGGCGCAGGCCTTTGGCTCGGGCAGTACTACCGCATCGGTGTGGACTACATGCACCACGCCGGCTTCGGCAAGTCCAGCGGCAACGGCAGCACGGATGTGGACAACCTGCTGCTGTCGATCAGCTACCAGTACTAGCGCCAGCGGAAGTTATTCGAACTCGGCCTGTGGCGGATGCGCCATGAGTTCGCGCACCACGTCGCCCGCACCTGCGCCATCGAAGAGGATGCGGCAGATGCCTTCGCAGATGGGCAGATTCAGATTCAGGCGCTTGGCCACGCCACGCAGCACGCGCGCGGCGTGATAGCCCTCGACCACCTGGCCGATCTCCTGCATGGCCGCATCCACGGACAGGCCGCGCGCCAGCGCCAGACCGCAGCGCCGGTTGCGTGACTGGTCATCGGTGCTGGTCAGCACCAGATCACCCAGGCCCGCCAGACCCATGAAGGTGCGTTCGCGTGCGCCCAGGGCGACACCAAGAATGGTCATCTCGTTCAGGCCGCGCGTGATCAGCGCCACGCGCATGTTGGCGCCATAACCGAGTCCGTCGGAAAGTCCGGCGCCGATGGCGATGACGTTCTTCACCGCGCCACCGATCTCGACGCCGACGATATCGGTGGACACATAGGTGCGAAAACCCGGTGAAGCCAGATCTTCCGCCACACGCATTGCGAACGC
This sequence comes from Gammaproteobacteria bacterium, assembly GCA_031424095.1. Taxonomy (GTDB): domain Bacteria; phylum Pseudomonadota; class Gammaproteobacteria; order Steroidobacterales; family Steroidobacteraceae; genus ZC4RG30. Next base: position 11,159 of record JANPGU010000340.1, on the reverse strand, counting down.
TGCATCTGTTGAAGCAACCACCATCGCGGTAGGTAGTCCGGCACCCACTTCTTTTGCGAAGGTGGGTCCGGAGAGAACCGCCGTCGTGTAGCGGGTGCCCAGTACTTCGCGCGCCACCTGATGCGGCAGCAGGCCGCTGTCGCGCTCGAAGCCCTTGGTGGCCCAGGCGACGCGCACATCGGGCGTGAGTCGCGGCAGGATCTGGCCCAGCAATGAGCGGAAACCGCTGCTGGGCACGGCCACCAGCACATCGCTGACGCCAGCCAGAGCGCTGTCAAGCGTGTCCGCCACCTGCAGCAATGGCGGAAATTCCGCATCGGGCAGATAGCGGCGATTGCGCCGCGCGGCGCGCATATCCGCCAGCTGCGCGGCATCGCGGCCCCACAGTCGTGTGGGTTTGCCCGCGCGCGCGAACTGGATCGCGAGCGCTGTGCCCCATGAACCGCTCCCCAAGACTGCGATGGGCGCGATCAAGGGAAACGTCCCCACGACCCGCTCCCGAGCACTGCAATCGGCGCGGGCATGAGCTTGCTAGTTCGTGACCTGCGGGGAAGCCGGCACCGACTGCGCCTGCGCGTTCAGGTACAGCGCGTCGAAGTTCACCGGTGGCAGCAGCAGCTGCGGGAAACCGCCCTGCGACACCAGCTGCGAAACCATCGAGCGGGCATAGGGGAACAGCACGCTGGGGCAGATGCTGGCGATGGCGCGCTTGGCGTCTTCTTCTGGCAGGTTCTGCATCAGGAATGCACCGGCCTGTTTCACTTCCACCAGGAACAGCGTCTTTTCGTTCTGCTTGGCCGAGACCGTCACGGTCAGCACGACTTCGCGCACATCACCTTCGATGGCGGTGCTGGTGGTCGCCAGGTCGAGGTTGATCTGCGGCTGCCAGTTGCCTTCCGAACGCGGACCCAGCGGTGCTTCGTACGAGCAGTCCTTCAGGTACACGCCCTGCAGCGCAAGGTTCGGCTGTGTGCTGTCGGCGCCATTGCCCGCTGCTGGTGTTTCGTCGGCCATGATCATTAACCTCTGTTGATGTGTCTGTAGTTCTATTCAGCCGCAGTTGCGGCAAGCAGTCGATCCAGTTCGCCTTTGTCGTCCAGCGCTTTCGTATCGTCGTAGCCGCCCAGATGGCGCTCGCCCACGAAAATCTGCGGCACCGAAGTGCGGCCGCTGCGCTGGCGCATCTCGGCCCGTGCGCCGTCCACCGCGTCGACATCGATCTCGGTGAACGCCACGCCCTTGGCTGCAAACAACTGCCGCGCCCGCGCGCAGTAGCCGCACCATGGCGTGGCGTACATCACAACCACCGGGCTGGTGTTATCCATATCCCCGCCGCGCGTCAACCGCGTTGCAGCGGCAGGCCTTCCGTGCGCCACTGGGCCAGGCCACCGCGCAGGTTGAACACCTTGGTGAAGCCGGCCGCGTGCAGCTTGCGGGTGAGGGCGGTCGAGCTTCTGCCGTCTTCGCAATACAGCAGCAGCAGTTTTTCCCGGAACTTCTTCAGGGTGTCGGCAGCGGTGTCGTGCTTGCCGGCATCCAGATTCTTCGCATTGCTGATGTGGCCGGCCGCAAAGGCTTCGGCATTGCGCAGGTCGTAGGTTTGCGCACCCTGGTTCATCAGCTGGATGGCTTCCTGCGGCAGCACGGCCGCATAGTTGAGCTTGCGGCCACGCAGTTCGTACACGATGACGGCCAGCGCCAGCACGACCACGAGACCCACGAGGATGGGATGGCGGTTCAGATATTCGAGCAGACGTTCCATGCGCGGCGACAGCCTGATAAAAGGGCGGGCATTATAGCCAGCCCGCGCCTTAGACTTGCCGCCCTATGAAGAGAGTGCTGTGGCGATCGGCTGGACTTGCGCTGCTGCTGGCGGCGGTGGTCCTGCCGGCGGCGCAGCCGGACCGCAAGCAGGCCGAGGCCAGCCTCCGTTCCGTCACCGAGCGTCTGGAGAGAATCCAGCGCCAGGTGCAGCAGGACACGGCGGACAAGGATCGTCTCAGTCGCGACCTGCGCGAGGCCGAGCGTCTGGTTTCCCGCGCCCATGGCGATCTTTCCAAACTGCGTTCGCAGCGCGCCGAGCGTGCCGCTTCCCGCCAGCGGCTGATCGACGAGCGTGCGCGCCGCCAGGCCGCGCGAAGTGAAACTGAGGCCGATTTAAAGACACAACTTCGCGCCGCCTACTTTATGGGACGCAACGAACCGCTCAAATTGCTGCTCAATCAACGCAATCCGGCGCAATTTGGCCGAAATTTGACTTATTACGGCTATCTCGGGCGGTTGCGCGCCACGCAGATCAATCTGATCACCGACAATATCGCCCAGATCGACGAACTTACCTCCCGAATAGACGAGGAAGATGCCCAGCTGGCCGAACTTGAGGGGCAGCAGAAAGAGCGCGTCGGCGAACTGGAGTCCGCCCGCCGCCAGCGCGGCCGGGTGCTGGCCAGTCTGCAGAAGGAAGCCCAGAACCGCACCGCCTCCCTGGCGCGGTTGCAGAAGCAGCAGCAGCAGCTGGAGCGGCTGCTGAAGGACCTGAGCCGGGTGACAGAGTCCGTGCCCTTTGATCCCAACGATCCCTTCGGCAAGCTGCGCGGCAAGCTGACCTGGCCCGTGGCAGGGCGGGTCACTACCGGCTTCGGCGAAACAGTTGTCGGCACTTTGCGCTCCAATGGCATCGAGATCGACGCCGATCGGGGCACCAGTGTGCGGGCGGTGCACGAGGGCCGGGTGGTGTACTCGGACTGGTTCCAGGGCCGGGGGTTGCTGCTCATCCTGGATCACGGCAACAACTACATCAGCATTTACGGCCACAACGAACAACTGCTGAAGGCGGCCGGTTCCCGCGTCGCCGCCGGCGAGGCGATTGCCACCGCCGGTGACTCCGGCGGCCGCAAGACACCTGGCCTGTATTTCGAGATCCGCAGATCCGGCAAACCCGTCGATCCGCGCGGCTGGTTCCGCACCAGCACGCCGCCCGCAGGTTGAAACCCATAGCCATTCGCCCCGCGGATTTCTGCCAACCGCATCAATTCGCCGCCGCTGCGAATAAGTCATCCTCGGGCCATGGCATCGATACTCGCAAAGGACTGCGAATTCTCACCCTATGCGCAGCTCGTGGCGGCGCTGCTGCCGCGCGCGGCTGGTCTGACGGTGTTCGATCCCAATGCCGAGGTGCGATGGACCAGCGAGGAATCGATCGGGCCCGCGTTCCTGAAGCTGGTCGAGAAATCCGCGACTGCGGCACTGCGGAGCACCGAGGCCGGCGAGCGCGTGCCGCTCTCTGCGCAGGATCCACTGTATCTGTTCTGGCTGCGGGATGAAGCGGCCACGCTGACCGGCATCTTTGCGATCACCTGGCGCAGTGGCGAGAGCGAGCAGCGCACCTTCGCCTATGTGCACGCCATGCTGAAGCCCGTGCTGGAAGTGCTGCGCCGCGAGCTGATGCTGCGGGCGCGATTCAGCAGCAATGCACTGGCCGTGAGCGAAGCAGCCGATGCCGACGACGCGGATCTGCAGGTGCTGCTCAACACCAGCGAAACCGACCGGCAGGAGGCCGCCGGCGATGGCATCCTCAACCTGCTGCAGAACATCAACAATCACATGCAGTGCGAATTCACCGCGCTGATAGTGCCCGAACGCAATCTGGTAGTGGTGAGCAAGGCCGAGGGGCGCGAAGTCGACACTTCGGTGCTGCCGAAGATCCACCGCCATCTGCTGTCGCTGGCGCAGGCGCGCAGCGAAGCTTCACTGCTGAATGCGCCCGACAGCCTGCCCGGCGTCAGCCTGGGCTTCCGCGTGCTGTCGAGCCCGATCCGCAATCCCGCTGGCAGGCCTTCGGGTGTGCTGGCGCTGTTCCGCAGTCGCTCAGCACCGGAATTCCGGCGTCGTGATGCGATGCTCGCCGACCTGCTGTCGCGTCGCGCCTCGAGCATGATCGAATCCGGTTACGACACACTGTCGGGCCTGCTGACGCGGCGGGCGTTCGAACAGCGCGCACGCGTGCTGCTGGACCAGCGCAATGACGGGCGCAGCATGCGCTGGAGCAGTCTGTACATCGACACCGACCGCATGCATGTGGTCAATGACAACTACGGCATGCATGTCGGCGACAAGCTGCTGGCAAAGATGGGCGAGCTGATCCGTTCACGGCTGGTGCCCGGCGCACTGGCGGCGCGAATTTCCGGTGATCGCTTTGCCATCCTGCTGCCCACCGCCGAAGACGATGCGATGAGTTTTGCCGAAGCGCTGCGCGCCGGTGTCGAGAGCCTGATCGGTGCGCATCTCGGCGCCACGGCGGACACCAGCTTTGCCGCGTCGGTAAGCATCGGCGTCGCCGCCATCAACGATCTGCGTGTGGACCTGCCGCATGCGCTGGCCGTGGCCGAAACCGCCTGCAAGGCGGCCAAGGACCGCGGCCGCAATCGCGTCGAGCTGTATCAAGCCAGCGATGTTTCCATCATGCGCCGCTATGAGGACGTGAACATCGCACCCTCCCTGCGCGCGGCCATTGCCGAGAACAGACTGCGGCTGGATGCGCAGCTCATTGCGCCCATGCCGGGCGGCAAGTCGACTACGCCCCATTTCGAGCTGCTGTTGCGCATGATCGATGACCGCGGCGAGACCGTGGGGCCGGGACGTTTCATGTCTGCCGCCGTGCGCTACCAGCTGATGCCGGCGGTGGACCGCTGGGTGATCCAGGAGGCCGTGCGCCTGCTGGCGCCACATGCAGCGCTGCTGGCCGATTGCCCGGTGGTGTTCACCATCAATATATCCGGCCAGTCGCTGGGTGAAGAAGGATTTGCGGACTTCGTGATCGAACAGGTCCGCAGCAGTGGCATCGCTGCAAAGGTGTTCTGTTTCGAGCTCACCGAAAGCGCCGCGATTGCCAACCTGGCGCACGCGGAAGTGGTGATGAAGCGGCTGCGCGAAATCGGCTGCACCATCGCGCTGGATGATTTCGGCACCGGGCTGTCGTCACTCGCCTACCTGCGCGCGCTGCCGGTGGACATGCTGAAGATCGATGGCAGTTTCGTGCGCGATGTGCTGAAGGATCCGCGCGCCGAGTCGATGGTGCAGGCCATCGCGCAGCTGGCACGCTCCATGAACCTGACCACCGTCGCCGAGTACGTGGAGACCGATGAGATCCGGCTGCGCATTGCGCAGCTCGGCGTCGACTATGGCCAGGGCTTCGCCATTGCACGACCCGCGCCGTTTGCGGATGCGATCCGCGACCTGCCCACCTATGCATCAGTGGCCAAAATCCGCCAGGGCGAGGAAATCGAGATCAGCGCCTCGGACGACACGATTTCCGCCGACCTGCATCAGCAACTGCTGGATGCGGGCATCGACCTGGTCGATGAAGAAGACACGCAGGGCCGGATGGAAAAGATCCTTGCCGGGTACGACCACACCGAATCGACCATGTATCAACGCAAACTCGGCGGGTTAGACTGAGTCCTGAGTCCTGCCGCTGGAGTCCTGCGTGGAACTGGTCCATTTCCTCATCGATTTCATCCTGCATCTCGACCGTCATCTGGTCGAATTGCTGACCCGCTTCGACACCTGGATCTATGCGGTGATGTTCCTGGTGATCTTTGCGGAAACGGGCTTCGTGGTGACGCCCTTCCTGCCGGGGGATTCGCTGCTGTTCGGACTGGGGGCGCTGGCTGCGATCGATACCGGCGGCACGCTGTCGCCGTGGTGGCTGGCACTGCTGCTCAGCGTGGCGGCGATTCTCGGCAACACGGCCAATTATTCCATCGGCCGCTCCATCGGGCAGCATGCCTTCAGCGGGCGCTACCGGTTCATCAAGGTGGAATATCTGCGGCAGACTGAAGGCTGGTTCACGCGCCATGGGGCGATGACCGTCGTGCTGTCGCGCTTCGCACCGATCATCCGCACCTTTGCGCCCTTCGTGGCCGGCATCGGCCGCATGCACTATGGCCGCTTCCAGTCCTACAACGTGCTGGGTGGCGTGGCGTGGGTAAACCTGTTCGTCTGGGCCGGCTATTTCTTCGGCAACATCCCGCTGATCAAGAACAACTTCGGCTTCGTGACCATCGGCATCATCGTGGTGTCGATGCTGCCGATGGTGGTGATGTTCCTGCGCCGCAAGCCCGCGCCGGCCTGATCAGGTGCGGTATCTCAGCAGCAGCATCATAAGTGCCTCCCAGGCTACGCCCAGCAGCATGACCATGGTGGGCAATGCGGTGAGCAGGAATCCCAGGCCGCGGGACTTCGGCTCCTTCACGTAACTGGCGAAATAGATCGTCCGCCCGATCAGGTAGACCGCGCCCAGTGCCGCGGCCCAGTGCGGGTCCACGAACTGCGCGAACAGCCAGATGGCCGGCAGGAAGGCCACCAGCTGCTCGAGCGTGTTCATGTGGACGCGGAAATAGCGTTCAAAGACCGGATGTCCGCTCTGCGCGGGTGCCGGGACGCCGTGGGTCCCGCGGGCGCGGCCGACGGCAAAGCCGAAGAAGATGAACTGGAAGATTGCCAGAACGATGACTATCAGTACCCAGGCCATATGCGTTTCCCTTTATCTGTGCGGCGAAGCCGTAACTGGCAGAATAGCCGCATGGCCCTGAAAACGCGCGGCTACGCGCATCGCATCGATATCGCCGCCCAGCCGCACCGCGTGTGGACCGTCATGTGCGGCCCGTCGCTGCTGCCGCTGTGGATGGGCCTCGATGCGAAGATCAAGCCGCAGCAGGGCGGCCACTGGTCGGGCACGCCGGCGCCCGGCTTCGTGCGCGAAGCCATGATCGATGTCTTCGAACCGCCGCGCCGGCTGCGCCTCATCTATCTGCTGCCGCCGGAAATGGCCGAGTACGATGGCGCGGTGGTGGACGATTTCCTGCTCGACGGCGAGGGCGACAGCACCATCGTGCGGCTGCTGTGTTCGGGCGTCCCCGACGGCGTGGCCTGGAATGCGCATTTTTCGAAGGCGCGTGCCGCCACCGAGCGGGCGCTGGCGCGACTCAAGGTGCTGGTGGAACAACGCGAGCGCATGGCGGCGGCAAGGAGTACGACATGACGGCATTTGCGTTGCGCGCGACGGTTGCGGCGCTGGGTCTGTGGCTGGCCACGGTGCTGGTGAACGGCCTCACCATCGTCGATCCGCTGACACTGGTATTGGCGGCCGTGCTGCTGGGGCTGTGCAATGCCGTGGTCAAGCCGATCCTGATCATCCTCACGCTGCCGGCGACCATACTTTCGCTTGGCCTGTTCCTGCTGGTGATCAACGGCGTGGTGCTGGCGCTGGTGGCCTGGATGCTGCCGGGCTTCACGATCGCGGGCTTTGGTGCCGCGGTGCTGGGCGCACTCATCGTCAGCTTCACCAGCATCATCGGCTCGATGCTGTTCAAGGATCGCGGGCGCGCGGCCAGTTGATCATCAGCACACCGGCGAGAATGACGGCCGCACCGGTGAACTGCAGCGCGTTCATGTGCTCGTCCAGCACCACATAGCCCACCACTGCCGCCAGCGCCGGATTCACGTAGCTGTATGTGCCGACCTGCGCGGGGGTGGCATGCCGCGCCAGCCAGCCATAGGCCATGTAGGCGAGGCAGGCTGAAAACACGATGAGATAGGCGAGCGCCGCAAGGCCGGGTCGCGACCATGTCCAGTGCGCAAGCTCGCCGCTGGCTGTGCCGAACAGCATCAGCCACAGCCCGCCGAAAAACATCTGCAGACCCATCAGCGCGAACAGGTCGAGCTGCAGGGTGTGGTTACGCATGTAGATGGTGCCCAGCGACCACACGATGCAGCCCAGCAGGATGGCCAGCTGCGGGATCAGCAGTGCTGCAGCGGGGGCCGTGCCCACTGCCGCCGGCGCGGAATGCGCTGGCCACACCAGCAATACCGTGCCGGCGAAGCCGACTACCAGTCCGAGTCCTGCCCGCAAGCCCGGGCGATGCGCGCGCCGGCCGAACATGCCGAACACCACGATCCACAACGCCGACGAGGCATTGAGCAGCGCCGTGTTGTTCGACGGCAGCCATTGCATGGCCCACACATTCAGGCCGTTGCAGATGGCAACGCCCAGCAGTGACATGACCAGGATGTGTCGCCACTGGCCTGAGAGCTGGGCGGGCCGGAAGCCGCGCCACATCGCAATGCCGAGCAGCAGCGCGCCGGCGATGAGAAAGCGCACGCCACCGAACAGCAGCGGTGGCAGATGCAGCACGCCGATGCGGGTGGCCATGTAGCTGGTGCCCCAGACCAGGTACACCGTCGCCAGACACAGCACCAGCAGGCGGCGCTGGTGTGCGCCACTCATGGCCGTGGTGCGGCCCAGCGTTTGAGCCAGGGCGCGGCGATGAGCAGCAGCAATGCGCCGCCCGCGCCGTATTCGAACATGGTCACGAAGTATGCGGCCATGCCTTTCGAGTCTGCCCCATCGAGACTGCCGGCGAGCTGGCTGGCGAACAGGTTGCCCATCGCAAGGCTGGTGAACCAGATGCCCATGGCCTGTCCGGCAAATCGTTTCGGCGCCAGCTGCGTGGTCGCGCTCATGCCGACCGGACTCAGGCACAGCTCGCCCAGTGTATGCAGCAGATAGGTGATGATGAGCCAGATGGGCCCAGCGCCACCGCTGGCGCCGAGCATGCTCTGCCCGACCACCCTGGCGGCGCCAACCATGACCAGGAAGCCCAGGCCCATGCCGGCCAGACCAAGGGCAAACTTCACGATGACGGATAAATCGCGGCCACGTGCCGCGAGTGTCGTCCACAACACCGCCATCAGTGGCGCACACAGCAGCACCCAGACCGCGGGCACCGACTGGAACCAGCCGGAGGGAAATTCAAAAGCGCCGAGCATGCGATTGGTGTGCCGCTCGGCGAACAGCGTCAGCGAAGAACCCGCCTGTTCATAGCCAGCCCAGAACAGCGTGCTCGCCGCGACCAGCACCAGCAGCACGATGATGCCGCGCTTTTCGGTCGCGCTGAGACCGGCGAAGAACAGCAGATAAGAGAAGTAGGCCGCGGTTGCCAGCGCCATCGCCAGCACGGCGTAGCGCTGCAGCAGTACAGGCGAGAGCTGCACTGCGCCCAGCATCATCAGCAAGGCGAGGGTAGCGAGGCCGCCGAGGATGACCCAGAAGATCTTCCAGTCACGGCCGCTGGACAAAGGTGTTGCGCCACCTGGCAAACGTCCGTCATCGCCCAGCCGCGCGCGCGACTTGAGGAAGTAGACCAGTCCCGCGCCCATGCCCACCGCCGCGGCGAGGAAGCCCACATGCCAGCCGAACTGCAGGGCCAGCCATGCGGTGACCAGCGGGCCCAGCGACGCGCCGATGTTGATGGCCATGTAGAACCACGTGAATCCCGCATCGCGCACGCCGCCCGTGCTGCCCGCATGCAGCTGCCCCACCAGCGAGCTGATGTTGGGCTTCAGCAGACCGGTGCCGATCACGATGACCGCGAGGCCAAGCAGGAACAGGTGGCTGCTGTGGACGAGGCCGGAGCCGGCGAGCAGCAGATGCCCGACCGCGATGGCCCCGCCGCCCCACAACACTGCGCCCTGGGCACCGAGCAGGCGGTCTGCCACCCAGCCGCCGGGCATGGACATGATGTATACGCCAGCAGTGTACAGACCGTAGATGGCATAGGCGGTGGTGTCATCCAGACCCATGCCGCCACCGGTCAGCTCGCCGACCAGGAACAGCACCAGGATGGCGCGCATGCCGTAGTAGCTGAAGCGCTCCCACAGCTCGGTGAAGAACAGCGTGGAAAAACCAGCCGGCTGACCGAGGAAACCGTGCGCCGCTGATGGAGGCTGTGCGGCGCTCATCCCGTCAGGCCTTGGTCTCGGCTTCTTCCGGGTCGGCGCTCTTGCTGCTGTTGCGGTTAAGTATCCGCGCAAAGATGATGCCGGCTTCAAACAGCACCCACATGGGCAGTGCCATCATGCATTGCGACAGCACATCCGGTGGCGTCAGGATCGCTGCGGCAACGAAGATGCCGATGATGACGTAGCCGCGTGACTGCGACAGCTTCTCCACCGACACCAGCCCGGTGAGCGTGAGCAGCACGACGATGACGGGCACCTCGAAGGCGATGCCGAATGCCAGGAACATGGTCAGCGCGAAGTCCAGGTAGACATTGATGTCCGGCGTCATCTTCACGCCTTCCGGCGTGGATCCGGCGAAGAAGTGGAAGGCCACCGGAAACACGAACTTGTAGGCGAATGCCACGCCCACGTAGAAGAGCACGATCGACGACACCAGCAGCGGCACCGCGAAGCGCTTTTCTTTCCTGTAGAGGCCCGGCGAAACGAATCCCCACAATTGCGTGAGGATGAATGGCATCGCCACGAACAGCGCCACGTAGAACGACAGCTTCAGCGGCGTGGAGAAGGAAGACACCACGCCAGTGGCAATGAGCGATGAGCCTTCCGGCAACTGGGCCAGCAGAGGCTTGGCCAGCAATGCAAAGATTTCCGTGCGGAAATAGGCGGCAGGAACGAAGGCGACGATCACCGCGATGAAAGCCTTCACCAACCGGTCGCGCAGCTCGAGCAGATGCGAGATCAGCGTGCCCTCGGTGAGTTTTTCCTTGCGCTCGTCGCTCATGCGTTGCGCCGCGCGTCATCGGGAGGCAGGTCTTCGAGCGAAGGCTGGTGGAAGAAATGTTCGTCGGCCGCAACCGCAGCAGGAGGCTCGGCCACTGGCTGCGCCGCCGGTTCGGTGGTCTCCGGGGTGTACGGCATCGGCGCATCGCCCGCCGCATGCGCATGCGAAAAGGTGTCGTCGGTGGTAGTGGCCGGCGCGTCCGGCGCGCCGTAGGGATAGTTGGTCAGCGCGGGATCCGGCGGCTGGCCGCCCAGTTCCGGCGGGATCGGCGGCGTGGAAGCGGTCGGCGCGCCGGCTTCCTTGCTGCGGATATCCGTCATCCGGTTCAGCTCTTCGAGATTGATCTCGCTCTCGAGCTGGCTGCGGAATTCGCGCGCCATCGAACGCGCCTTGCCCACCCAACGGCCGACTTTGCTCACCAGACCCGGCAGCCGGGTGGGACCCAGTACCACCAGTGCGACGCCAAAGATCAGCGCCAGCTCTTGGAAGCCGACCTCAAACATAACTGTGGAATCGAATGGCGGTGCGGTTTAAGACAGTGCGCTCAGGCCTTGTGATCGGTGCTGGAAGGCGTGAC
>JANPGU010000339.1:0-11368 GCA_031424095.1 Gammaproteobacteria bacterium | reverse complement strand
CGCTGGCCGCGATCGCGATCGCCCCCGCAGCCGAATACCGCGGTCAGTCGACCGTTGCAGTGCAGACGCAATACCTGCAGGGCCTTTTCCAGTGCATCGGGCGTGTGGGCATAGTCCACCACCACCAGCGGTTTGCCCGGCTGCGCGAACACCTCGAGCCGACCGGCCGGCGCACGCAGCGCGGCAGCCGCCGCGACGGCTGCCGGCAGCGCCACGCCGCTGCCCAGCAATACCGCAAGTACCGCCAGCAGGTTGTCGACGTTGAAGGCGCCGACCAGGGCGGTCGCAACTCTGGCATCGCCAAAGCTGGACTGCAGCGCGAAGCGCGTGCCCGTCGCGGTGAAATCGATATCCTGTGCGCACAGGAATGCACCCGGCGTGGACGCCGCGCGCTGGCGCTGGCTGCAGGCAATGCGGCCCGCGAACTGCGGCCGTGCGGCCAGTGCCGCGCCAAAGGCATCATCGATATTGAATACGCGCAGGCGCACAGCGGCGCGTTCGAACAGGCTCGCCTTGGCGGCGCCATACGAATCCATGTCGCCGTGGAAATCGAGATGATCGCGGGTGAGATTGGTGAACACGGCCGCATCAAAATGCACAGCCTGCACACGGCCCAGCGTCAGGCCATGCGACGAGACCTCCAGCGCCACGCTGCGCGCGCCGCGCTGCCGGAAACCCGCCAGCTCCCGCTGCACCTTCACCGCATCGGGAGTGGTCATTTCGCCGGCGACCAGCTCGCCCGCAAATGCACTGCCCAGCGTACCCAGATACGCCGCATCGCGGCCGCAGTGGGTCAGCGCCTGCGCCAGCAGCCACGCACAGGTGGTCTTGCCATTGGTTCCCGTGACGCCAACTACAGCCATCTGCCGTGATGGACAGGAGAAGAACCGATCCCCGAGCAAACTAGCGTGCGACGAGAGGTTGGGTACCTCGGCCAGCACGACCTCCGGCTGCAGCGCGGGCGGCTGGTGCACCCCATCCGTTTCCCAGACGATGGCCGCTGCGCCCTGCCGCGCCACATCCTGCGCAAAATCCAGGCCGTGCCGGTGGGCACCGCGACAAGCAAGGAAGGCAGCACCGGGTTGAACCTTGCGGCTGTCCAGCGTCAGGTCCGTGAGCAGCACATCCTGCCGCACGGCTGCAACGCCCTGCAGCAGCGTGGACAGCAGCATCTGTGGCGCGCTCAACGCTGCACCATTGTCGCAACCCCGGTGAGCGGATCAGTGCTCGACCCCGCGGTCGCGTCCGGCGCCACACCCATCAGGCGCAGCGCGCCGCCCACCACCGCGGAGAACACCGGCGCCGAAATATCGCCACCGTAATAGCGGCCGGCTGCGGGATCATCGATTACCACCACCGCCGCGAGACGCGGATTGCTGGCCGGTGCCACGCCCCCGAACACCGCCGTGTAGCGATCGTCGAAATAAGTGCCAGCCTGGTTGATCTTCGCCGTGCCGGTCTTGCCAGCCACGCGATAGCCGGTGATCGCCGCCTTCGCGCCGGTGCCTTCGGCCACCACCGACTCGAGCAGCCTGATCAGCGTGCGGGCATTGTGCGCGCTCATCACCCGCTCGCCGGCGACGGCATCATCACGCCGCAGCATCGATGCCGGACGCCCGACACCCAGGGCGCCCAGCGTTGCATAGGCCTGCGCCAGTTGCAGCGGCGTGACGGACAGCCCGTAGCCATAGGACAGCGACGCGATGCCAGTCGGCTTCCAGCTCGCGTAATTGGACAGCACGCCCGCCGACTCACCGGGAAAGCCGCTGGCGGTCACATGCCCGAAGCCGAACTGCGTCAGCGTGGTCCAGATCTGTTGCGGCTCCAGCGCCAGCGCGACCTTGGTCATGCCCACGTTCGATGACTTGGCGAGAATGCCGGCCAGACCGAGCGCACCCTGCGGATGCTCGTCCTCGACCACCTTGTTGCCGACCTTCACGAATCCCGGACTGGTATCGATGATGCTGGCCGCATCGAAGCGACCTGACTCCAGCGCCGCGGCCACCACGAATGGCTTGATGCTCGAGCCTGGCTCGAGGATGTCGGTGGCTGCGCGATTGCGGTACATCGCCGCCGTCAGCTGCGCGCGGTCATTGGGATTGAAGGTGGGCTGATTGACCATGGCGAGGATCTCGCCGGTGTCCACATCCATGACCACCATCGAGCCCGAGCGCGCGCGGTTCTCGGCAATCGCTGTCTTGAGTTCGCGGTAGGCCAGGTACTGGATGCGCATGTCCAGGCTCAGCGTCAGGTCACGCCCCGCACGCGCGCTGCGAATGCTCTCGATGTCCTCGACCTTGCGGCCCATCCGGTCCTGCAGCACGCGCTTGCGCCCGCCTTCGCCAGCCAGCCAGTGATCGAAGGCCAGCTCGGCGCCTTCCTGACCTTCATCGTCGACGTTGGTGAAACCCAGCACATGCCCGACCACTTCGCCCGCCGGGTAGTAGCGCTTGTGTTCGCGCACGAAGTACACGCCGGGCACGTCGAGCTTGCGCACCGCCGCCGCCTCCGGCGGCGACAGATGACGCGCTAGCCAGATGAAATTGCGATCCTGGCTGCTGGAGATGCGGCGCGTGAATTCGCCGCGGTTGCGCTTGAGCGAAGCCGCGAGTTTCGGCCAGCGATCGGGCAGTACACCGAGTTCACGCGGGTTGGCCCACACCGAATCCACCGGCGTGCTGATGGCCAGCGGCGTGCCATTGCGATCGACGATCGCGCCCCGGTTGGCAACGGTCGTGACTTCACGCGTGAAGCGCGCATCGCCCTGGCTGATCAGGAATTCCTTGTCGACCAGCTGCAGGTCCACGGCGCGCGCCAGCAAGCCGCCGGCGCCCAGCGCCAGTACGCCGAACGCAAACCATGCGCGCACGCGAAAACTGCCGGCGTCGCTGCGTGGCGCGCGGCTCAAGGACTCACTACCCGGATGCGGGAAGCATCAGGAACGCCCATGTTGAGGCGGCGCGTCGCCACACGCTCCACGAACGCATGCGCGGACCAGGCGCTCTGCTCCAGCTGCAACTGCCCCCAGGCGATATCCAGCTGGTCGCGCTCGCGATGCAGCTTCTCCAGCTCGACAAACAATTCGCGCGAACGATGGCGCGTATACACCGCGGCCGCGGCCGAGCCCAGCACCGCACACCAGAGCAGCAACGCCGCGATCCAGCACTGGCGCAGGGACGCCATCAGGCGTCACCACCGATGGGCGCGCCGTCGAGACGCTCCGCGACGCGCAGAATCGCTGAACGGGCCCGCGGGTTGACTGCCAGCTCCGCGTCGCTCGCCTTGCGCTTCTTGCCAGCGAGCCTGAGCGATGGCTCGAAAGCCGGCGCAATCGGCAGACGCGCCCACGCAGGATCAGGCTGCGCCTCGCGCCGCATGAACAGCTTGACCATGCGGTCTTCCAGCGAATGGAAGCTGATTACCGCGAGACGACCACCAGGTACCAACACGCGCAATGCCGCAGCGAGGCCGTACGACAGCTCACCGAGCTCATCGTTGATATGCATGCGGATCGCCTGGAAACTGCGCGTCGCCGGATGCTTGCCACGCTCACGTGTGCGTGCAGCCCCCGCAATTATTTGCGCCAGCCGACCCGTGGTAGCGATCGGCTCCAGTGCACGCTGTTCAACGATGGCCCGCGCAATGCGGCCAGCAAACCTTTCCTCTCCCAGCGTGCCGATCACGTCACGGATCTCGTCGGCAGCGGCGCGAGCAAGCCAGTCGGCTGCGCTTTCACCGTGCGCCGGATCCATGCGCATGTCGAGCGGACCATCGTGCTGGAAACTGAAACCGCGGGCGCCGTCGTCGAGCTGCGGCGAAGACACGCCGAGGTCGAACAGAATCCCGCGACAGGCACGTCCTTCGCCATGTGTCTGGACCAGTGATTCGAGCGCGCTGAACGCAGCGCGAGCCACCACCAGGCGCGGCTCCGATTCGAAGCGCCGGCCAGCGGCGGCAATGGCGGCCGGATCGCGGTCGATCGCGAGCAGGCGGTCTTCGGTTCCAAGTGATTCGAGGATGCGGGCTGCGTGACCGCCGCGACCGAACGTTGCGTCGATGAACAGTCGAGGCTGTGCTGGGTCCGTACCGATCGCAAGCGCGGCAACGGCTTCTTCGACCAGCACCGGCGCGTGCTCAGACAATGCGATGCTCCCCGGGATGCTGACATCAAAGCGACAACGTACTGAGCGCGGCAGCGATCTCAGTCACGCCCTTGCCGCTCTTCTTCCACTCTTCGCGCTGCATGTTCCAGCGCGTTTCTTCCCACAGCTCGAGGTGCTTGCCCTGACCCACCAGCCAGGCAGCGCGGTCGAGCCCGGCGAACTCACGCAGTTCCGGGGTCAGCGCAATGCGCCCATGACTGTCCAGAACCATTTCCTCGGCAGAGCCGAGCATCTGCCGCTGCATGCTGCGCACCTGCGGATCCAGGTTCGGCTTGCTGACCAGCTCCTGCTCAATGCGCTCCCAGTCGGGCGCGGCGTAGATCAGCAGGCACTCGTCACGATCGATGGTTACGATGACGCGGCCTTCGCTGGCCGCAGACAGCAGGCCGCGGTAGCGCACGGGGACCACAACCCTGCCCTTGTCATCAATCGTGATTTTGGTCGCGCCGCGAAACATGCACTAGAATGGGGCAACCCACTTCCACCCACTTCAACCCACTTACCCCCATATTAGGAAGCGCACGGGCCTTATGTCAACGACTGACCTAAGTTTTTTTGCTTACGGCACAACAACTTACGCGCGTTGCGAAAAGTGGGACGTAGTTCTAGTGAAGATTCCTTTCGAATCCGGCACTTGGGTACAAAAGCTCACAAAGCAGGGTAAGTAAGCACCCACTTTGTGTCTCAAGGGGCAGATAAAAGGGGGGAGCTGACCTGTAAGCCGGGTTCTGTCGAGGGCAATCATTCCTCTACGGACTGCGTCACCGCAGCCCTTTAGCAGCCTACCCGGAAGCACGCGGGACTCACGCTTGCGCCTTCCGCCTTGCGGCCTCCGGCGCGACTTCCCTATTTGGCCTTGCTCCAGGTGGGGTTTTCCAGCCGTCGAGTGTTACCACCGACGCGGTGCGCTCTTACCGCACCGTTTCACCCTTGCCGGCACCCTGCGGATTGCTCCTCAAGGTACTTAGGCGGTCTATTCTCTGTTGCACTTTCCGTGGGCTCACGCCCCCCAGGCATTACCTGGCACCTTGTCCACTGGAGCCCGGACTTTCCTCCCCGCTTCACCCTTGCAGGTGTCACGCAGCGATTGCCCAGCCAGCTCCCCCGGCGCGGACCATAGCAGCCGTGGCCCGGCATTGCTTGCTGATCGCCTTCATTACGCAGCTGCCATGCCGTGCTGCTGCTTCAGCGCCGCAACACGCTGTGATGCCATGAATTCCAGCAGTTCGCGCGCGGCATGCGGTGCGGCGCTGCTGGCGCTGATGCCGCCCGCGAAGATGGTCATGTTCTGGATGGCATCGGGCAAGGGGCCCAGTACCGTGATGCCATCGAGGTTGATCAGCTCGCTCAACTGCTGAAAACCCAGCGCCACCTGGCCGCTGGCCACCAGCGAGCCCACTGGCACACCGGGCGGCGGCACGACGATGCGCGCGCGGATCTGCTCGAGTATTCCCCAGCGTTCAAACAGTTGCTCGAGATACACGCCACTGGGCCCGGTGGAATAACTCAGGCTCGGAGCAGCGAGCACTGCGGCTTTCATATCTGCTTCATTGGCAATCGGGAATGCTGGTGCACCCGCCCGCACGGCGACGGCTACGCCGGACTTCACCAAGTCGAAGCGCGTGCCGGCCAGCAGTGCGCCGTCGGCCATCAGCTTGTCGATGGCATTGGCCGCCAGCACCACCACGTCCACCGCTTCACCGGTAGCGACGCGCTTTGCCACATCCACTCCGCCTGCTGACTCGGTCGCAACGGCCTGGCCGGTGTCGCGCGCGTACTGCGCAGCCAGCGCCGCCAGCAGCTCGCGCGTGGCCATGGAGGAAATCACCTTCAATGATGCTGCATTCATGGGAGCTTCCGATTCACCTGTTTGATTTGTTTCAGGCCGACGCGTCAGGGCGTACACATCCGATTTGCGCCGGCCCGTGAGCTGCGCCACCACCGCTGCGGCGCGCGACGGCGGCAGTTCCGCGGCGAGCAGATCGAGCGCGCGCGTGACGAATGCATCATCCGGGGCGCCCTCACCGGCAGCACCGGCGACTACCAGCGTGATTTCCCCGCGCGCGAAATTGGTGTCTTCCGCGGCGATTTGCAGCAGCTGCTGCACTTCGCCCCGATATACGCTTTCGTGGGCCTTGGTCAGTTCGCGCGCGACGCAGGCCCGGCGCGTCGCGCCGAGTTCCGACTGCATGTCCTGAAGGGTGTCCACGATGCGATGCGGTGCTTCGAAAAAAACCATGGTGCGCGGTTCGCGCAGCAGTGCGCGCAGCTTCTCGCGCCGGGCACCCGAGCGTGGTGGCAGAAATCCCTCGAAGCTGAATCGATCTACCGGCAGCCCGCTCACCGCCAGCGCCACCAGCACCGCAGAAGGCCCCGGGATCGCGATCACTTCAATGCCAGCCGCCACTGCCGCCTGCACCAGCAGATACCCCGGATCCGAAACCAGCGGCGTGCCGGCATCGCTGACCACGGCCAGCCGTTTGCCGCCCAGCACCTGCACAATCAGCTCACCCCGACGCGCCTCCTCGTTATGCTCGTGCAGCGAAACCAGCGGCCGGTGCAGGCCGAGCTGCCGCAGCAGGTTTGCGCTGTGGCGGGTGTCTTCAGCCGCAATGATGTCGGCGCCCGCCAACGCTTCGCGGGCACGGGGCGAAAGATCGGCGAGATTGCCGATCGGCGTTGCAACCAGTTCGATTCGGCCGGGGGCCACCTCTATAATCTCCGGGCGTCAGATCGCGCCAGTCAAGGAACAGGCAAGCTTGCCCCGCCAGATGCCAGCCATGCAACACAGCATTCCATTCAGATTCACCCGCGCAGCGGCAGCCTGCGTGATCGCAGCAGTAGTGGCTGCTTGTGTAGCAACATCCACCGCACCGGGCAGCGGCCCGGCGTCGGTCGCTCGCGCCGAGCGTCTGTTGCAGCAGGGCAATCCCGCTGGCGCCGCGCAGATGTACGAGCGCCTCGCGCAGGACAATCCGCCACCGGATCGCAACGAATTCACATTGGCCGCTGCGCGCGCCTGGCTCAACGCCAATCGCGCCGATGATGCGCAGCGTGTAATGGAAGGCGCGGGCGGCGAATATTCAGCCGCACAGCAGTTCGAACGCGAGCTGCTCGGGGCCGAGATCGCGATGGCCCGCGGTCAGTACGCGCCCGCCTGGAAGCAGATCGCGACCGTCGCCGAGCCGCGCAAGCTCACAGATGCATCGCGCCTGTTCCTGCTGCAGCAGCAGGTGGCGCTGCGCGCCGGTCAGCCGCTCGAGGGTGTGCGTGCCGGAATTGCGCGCGAGCGCGTGGCCGCCACCGACAATGACCGCAGCCGCGCGCGTCGCGATCTGCTCATCGACCTGCGTGCCGCCATCGACCGCGGCCTGCGCGTCGATCCCGCCGCCGCCCGCGACGCACTGGTGCGCGGCTGGCTTGAGATCGGCCAGATCGCGGCGTCGGCCGGACGCAGTCCACTGAGTGCGGCGCCTGCCATCGAGCGCTGGCGCAGCCGCTTTCCCGGCCACCCTGCAGCCACCATTGCCACCAGCGAAATCATTGCGCCAGGCGAACGCCCCGCGGGTCGCGGGGCGGCCAATGCAGTGGCGAACAACAGCCCCATCGGCCTGCTGCTGCCGCTGACAGGCCGGCAGACCGCTGCCACCGCGGCGCTGATCAGGGATGGCTTTCTCGCAGCCGTCGCACGACTGCCCGAGAGCACGCAGCCTGCCGTCCGCGTCTACGACACCGACGCACTCACGGTCGGCACTGCCATGCAGAATGCGCGTGCCGATGGTGCCGGCTTCCTGGTCGGCCCGCTGACACGCGCGGAAGTGCAGACTGCGGCCGAACAGCGGCCCGGTGATCTGCCGCTGTTGCTGCTCAACAGTCTGGAGGCCAGCGGCTATGTCGGCGCGCAGCTTTACCAATACGCACTGGCTCCGGAAGACGAAGCGCGGCAGATCGCGCGGCAGATGTTCGGTGCCGGCCAGCGTCGCGCACTGGTGGTTGCACCCACCGGGGAATGGGGCGCACGCGTTGCCGCTGCATTCACTGAAGAGCTGACAAAGGCCGGCGGCCAGGTCGTGGCGCAGGGCAGTTACGACCTTGCCCGCAACGACATCACTACCGCGCTCACCTCACTGCTTGGCATCGATGAGAGCCGCGCCCGTTACAAGCGCGTGCAGCAGATCACCAGCAGCGAACTGATCTTCGAAGCGCACCCCCGGCCCGACATCGACGCTGTCTTTGCCGCCGGTTATCAATCGCTGGCCCTGCGGCAGATCAATCCACAGCTGCGCTTCTTCAACGCGGGCGATCTTCCCGTATACATCACGCAGCAGGGACTCGACGCCGATGCCCAGGCGAACCGCGACCTCGAGGGCATGCGGTTGCTCGACATGCCCTGGGTGCTGGAAAGTGTCGGGCCTACAGCAGACCTGCGCACTGCCACCGGATCAGCGTGGAGCGCGCGCGGACTGACGCAGTCCCGTTATTTTGCATTCGGCTACGACGCTGCCACGCTCGCCATCGCCATCCGCAATGGCTCCAGCGCCTGGCCGCTGCCCGGTCTCACGGGCCGCCTGAACCTCAATCCGGACGGGCGCGTCGAGCGCAGCCTGAACTGGGCCCGCATGCGTGATGGCGCGGCCCAGCCGTTCGATCCCGTCGCGCAATAGACCCGCGCGATGAAGCCGCGGGGCATCGACCGGCTGCAGCTCGGGCGTGATGCCGAGGCCGCCGCCGCGCTGTTCCTGCAATCGCGGCAGCTTTGCATCATCACCCGCAACTACCGCTGCCGCACCGGCGAGCTGGACATCATCGCGCGCACTGCAGACGGCATCGTGGTGATCGCTGAAGTGCGGCTGCGCACACGCTGCAACTATGGCGGCGGCGCCGCCAGCGTGGATTTCCGCAAGCAGCGCAAGATCGAACGCGCCACGCGGCATCTGCTGGCCACACACCCTGAACTTGCCCGGTGTGCGCTGCGTTTCGATGTGCTGGACCTGAAGCCCGGCGTGGCCGGCTTCGATATCAACTGGATCCGGCATGCCTTCAACGCCTCGGGGCGTTGAAGCGGCGCTTACTTCACAACCTTGAGGCTCGGTCGCCTGGACTTGTCCGGTGCCGGTGCCGGCGGTTCGGGCGGGTCGCTGTCGCCCTCGCCCGGCGCATTGGCCTCACCCGGTACATTGCCGGTTTCTTCGGTGAATACCATGCCCTGTCCGGTTTCGCGGGCATAGATGCCCAGCACAAACTCGACCGGCACGCGAATGCGATGGCCCACACCACTGAAGCGCGCGCTGAATTCAACGGCCGCCGCGCCAATCTGGAACTGCTGTGTGGCGGAAGCCGAGATATTCAGCACGATGCGCCCTTCCTTCACGAACTGACGGGGCACGTGCACCGTGTCGGAGGTAGCGTCGACAATCAGGTGGGGCGTGTAGCCGCAGTCAACGATCCAGTCCAGCATGGCTCGCAGCAGATACGGCCGCCGCGACAGCTCAGGCAATGCGCATCTCCCGCTCCTGTGCGGACAGGCTCATGCGGAACGCAGGCCTCGAGAACAGCAGGTTGGCGTATTTGAGCAGCGGCGCCGAATCCTTGGGCAGTTCGATGCGATAGCGCGGCAGGCGCCACAACAGCGGCGCGATGGTCACATCCACCAGCGACAGCTCATCGCTGACGAAATAGGGTTTGTTGCGCACGAAATCGGCGGTCTGAACGATGAGGTCGCGCAGTTCGCCACGGACGCGCGCGGCCTCGGCGCCTTCTGGCCCCAGCTTGTCGAGCTTCGCAGCCAGTCCATACCAGTCGCGCTCGATGCGATGCAGTGCCAGCCGGAACTGCGCGCGGGACACCGGATCCACTGGCATCAGCGGCGGGTGCGGGAAACGCTCATCGAGGTATTCGATGATGATGCGCGAGTCGTACAGCACCAGATCACGATCGACCAGCGTGGGCAGCGAATGATCCGGATTGAGGTCAAGCAGGTCTTCCGGGAAACGACCCGGAGTCACGCTGACGATCTCGATCTCAACGTCTTTTTCCGCCAGAACGATACGGGTCCGGTGGCTGGCGGGCTCATCCGGGGCCGAAAACAATGTCATCACGGCGCGGCGACTCGTCAATGGAATGGACTCCACAACCATCGTTGCACCCGCGTGGCAACAAGCACACGGGTGCGCGGCGGCATCAGCGAACGTCCTTCCAGTATTCCTTCTTCAGCATCCAGGCAAAGGCAGTGAACACGAGCAGGAACAGCACCGCCCAGAGTCCAATGCTGCGACGCTGTACCTGCGAGGGATCACCGGCATAGTCGAGGAAGTTCACGGTATCGCGGACGAAACCATCGAACTCCTCGGGCTTGAGGCGGCCATGGGCCACCATATCGAAACTCTGCACGACCTTGCCACCACCGTGTGCACCGCCTGCGGCATGCTCCGCGAACACCGCGGCCTTCACGCCTTCGAGATCGGACAGCACGGCCGGCATCGAGGCACCCTCGAGCACCAGATTGTTGGTGCCAGTGGGACGGCTCGCGTCGACGTAAAAACCCTTCAGGAAGCGGTATACCCAGTCGGGGCTACGATAACGCGCCACCAGCGAAAGATCCGGGGGAACCTTGCCGAACCAGGTCTCGGCATCGGCCTTCGGGAAGCTGCTGAGCATGTAATCGGTGGGCTTGGCACCGGTCGGAATCAGGCTGGCGCGCAATTGCGCGGGCGTGATGTCCAGATCGCTTGCCATGCGCTCGTAGCGCAGGTATTTCAGCGAGTGGCAGCCGCTGCAGTAATTGACGAAGTTGGCGGCGCCACGCTGCAGCGACGCCTTGTTCGACACCTCATTGCCAGCGGTCCAGGCCTGCCAGTTCACACCTGCCGCGGCGCCATGCTCGCCTTCACTCTCAGAGGCTGCCAGATGACCGGCAACAGCCAGGCCCGCCAGCAGTACCAACAATCCGCGTATGGAACGACCCTGCATCGCCGCCTCAGTGAGAAGAGTAAGTCACGCGCTCTGGAACGCGGCTGGTCGATTCGCCCCGCGTGTAGAACGGCATGAGGATGAAGAACGCGAAGTAAAGCGTCATGAAGATGCGTGCCAGCAGGACATAGACGCCTTCGGCGGGCTGCAGCCCCAGATACCCCAGCGCGATGAACGAAATGGCAAACACCGTCAGCGCGATCTTCCAGCGCAGGGGCCGGTAGCGGGTCGACTTG
>JANPGU010000338.1:0-3191 GCA_031424095.1 Gammaproteobacteria bacterium | reverse complement strand
CCCAAGCACACCGGTGTGCGCACGGTGGTTTCGAATGCGCTCTCGCCCGCGGCACTGAATCGCATGGCAGAGGCGTTCCGCGCCGACGCGCGTGCGATCGTCGCGCAGCGGTAGAATCGCGACGGCGAGGTCATCGATGCCGTCGGCGACATCACGCAGGTGTTCGTCTACAAGGTGCTGCCCGACCTCATCGGCCTGCCGCAGGAAGGTCGCCAGCACATGTACGCCTTCGGCAACATGGTGTGGGCGACGATGGGTCCGATGAACGAGCTGTTCCATGAGGCCATGCGCGACACCAGCGGCGAAGTGCTCAGCTGGGCCGGTGCGGTGTGCAAGCGCGAGAACCTGGCCAAGGGCAGCCTGGGCATGGCGATGTACGAAGCCGCGGATCGCGGCGAGGTAACCGACGCCGAGGCCGAGCTGCTGGTCGGCATCCTGCTTTCCGCCGCCGCCGACACCACGGTGCTGACGCTGGCCAATACGCTGCGCGCCTTCAGCGAATTTCCCGAGGAATTCGCCAAGGTGAAGGCCGATCCCACGCTCATCAAGGCGGCCTTCGAGGAAAGCCTGCGCTGGGATTCACCCTCGCGCATGGCGGGGCGCATCGCCATGCGTGATGTCGAGGTCGAGGATTACGTGATCCCGCAGGGCACGCGCTGCGGCCTGATGTTCGCGGCTGCCAATCGCGATCCGCGTCGCTGGGAAGATCCGTACCGCTTCAATGTGCAGCGCAAGAACGCCGGCCATCTGGGTTTCGGGTTCGGCGTGCATGCCTGCGTTGGCCGTGTGCTCGCGCTGCTGGAGGCAGAAGCCCTGCTGGGTGCGGTGACGGAATCGGTGACGCGCATCGAGACGGCCGGTGTGCCCGCGCCCTGGATGACGACGATCGGACACGGGCCGGCGACGCTGCCGGTGCGTCTGCACTTCGGATAGCTGCCCAAGTGGCGGATGAGGGGGAAGCCATGCGGAATTTCAAAGCCATTCTGTTGCCTGCCTTGCTGATGGCGGTGCTGCCCGTGGCGGCACATCACGGCATCTCGAACTGGGATCTCAACAAGGATGTATCCGTCACCGGCCGGATCACTCGTCTCGAGTTCCTCAACCCGCATGCCTGGATACATCTGGAAGCAAAGGACGCCAGCGGCAAGTCGCAAGACTGGTCCTGCGAAATGCGTTCCGCGTTTTCGCTGCGTCGTTCGGGCTGGACCGCGGAGATGTTCAAGCCGGGCAGTGTGATCACGGTAACCGGTTCGCCGGAGCGGACCAAGGCGCGCCAGTGCTATCTGTCGACGATCAACTTCGCCGATGGCAGCAGCATGGACCGCTATGGCCAGCGTAAGACGCTGACAGCGCAGTCCTCGAAGCCGGCGGCAACGCCGTCCGCACGAACTGCGGACGGGCACTTGAACCTCGCCGGAGACTGGGCCGCCGAGCAACGCGTGATGAGCGATCCGCGCGGCCAGCTCGGTACGCTCGTGCCGCTTTCGGAAGCCGCGAAAATGAAGCCCGGTGAAGTCCCCACCGGGCCTTCGTTCCCGGGCGCGCGCGGTTCCGCGGCGTCATTGGCGGCCGATCCGATCCGCGCCGCCTGGGATCGCCCGATTCCGGTGAAGCTGACCGCGACTGGTCGCAACGCGCTCGATAAATTCAATCCGGCTACGCGCGACAATCCGCGCCTGCGCTGCGAGCCAACCGGCATCCTCTTCGACTGGACCTTCGACAGCGTGACCAATCGCATCACACAGTCGCCGGCGCGCATCACGATGCAGTACGGGCACATGGATCTGGCGCGCACCATCCATCTGGATCACAGCACGGTGCCCGCCAATGCAAGACCCACACGCGCGGGATATTCGATCGGCCACTGGGACGGCGATGCGCTGGTGGTCGAAACCACGAATTTCCTGCCGGGCGTGCTGAACGCGGATTCACGCATTCTGCATGGCCCGAAGCTGCGCATCACGGAACGCTTCGAATTCGACACCGCGAGCCGCAAGCTCACCCGACGGTACGAGGCCGCCGATCCAGAATATTTCGAGGATGTGTGGCGAGGCACCGACGTGGTGCTGCCGGCCGACATCGCGTACTCGCCGTATCGTTGCAAGGATCCAGGCGGCGCACCGGCGCGCTAGCAGGCCGTAGTGCTTGTGGCGGATGCGTCCGCGCATTTATCGCGCAACCGCGGCGCGGCCGCAGCCTGTTGGGCTGGTGCTGATGGCGGCGTCTCAACGCTCCCGGTTATGTCTGTACATGGCGCCAGGGGTGGGGCATAAAGCCTTGATTCCGATCGCGGGATCCGCAACAAGGTACCCAGGTTATTAACCAGAATGGTCAGTTATTCAGTTATCTCGCACGGTTACCGGCAGTGATTTGCACTGCGAAAACAAATTATTTGGCACAGGAGAGCTCATGCGTTGGCTGTTAGCGATGTCCCTTGCCGCGAGCACGTCATGGGCGGCCGACCCCGTGGTCAACTGCGCATCGCCAAGTACTACATTGGATTTCAACATCTGCGGCTCACGCGAAGCAGACAAGGCGGATGTTGAGCTGAAGCGCTACTTCGAGGCGGCGAGGACTCGTATGGTCAAGCAGGAGCCTCAAGCAGTCCAAGCACTGGATGCAGCACAGGCAGCATGGTTGGTCTACAAGTCAAAGCACTGCGAGTCCGCTTACTTGAGGTGGCAAGGAGGCACGATTCGGGGGCCTGCCGGCATTCAGTGCGAAGTTGATCTTACGCGGCAACGCACGCATCGAATTTGGGCCGACTTCCTCACGTACCCGGACCGAACGCCTCCGGTACTGCCAGAGCCACAGCAGTAGTTTATGCACTGCGTTGACTGCCTTGTGTCCCACATAACTGGTCGTTGCAGCGGGACCGGGAAACATAAAGTGCGCGCTTCACGGCGCCGCCGTCCGCCCGCTGAACTTCAACTCTAAGGACTTCCCGCGGAGTGCAAGTTGTTTCTGATCTCTTGGCCTAGGCGATAGTGTTTCCTCTCAGGTTGCGGCGTCCGAGTTCATCGCAAGTAGGTCTGACTGCAAGTCTCTAATCGGCCTGTGTTGGGCAGGACGATGCCTGCCCTGGCCCAGTTGTAAGCCGCGCGTGCGTGCCTCGATCGTTAGTCGGCCTATAACGGCCCCAGAGTTCATCAGGCTCTACGCACGCCGGTCTGACCTGTTGCAACAACCCT
>JANPGU010000337.1:0-5161 GCA_031424095.1 Gammaproteobacteria bacterium | reverse complement strand
TCTGGCCGGTCACGATCCAGAGCATTTCGACATAAAGGGTGTTGACTGGGTTGACCTTAAAGAGCCAGCGGTCGCCGCCGGTCTGCCCTCCGAATTGCTGCAGAGGCGTCCTGATCTGATCGCAGCAGAGAACAATCTCGTCGCCGCTCATGCGGACCTGCGCGCCGCGCAGGCCGCCCTGTTTCCTGCCGTCACGCTGACCGGTAGCGGTGGCGTCCAGAATCCCGCAGTTCAGGCAGCCGTCATTACGCTCAGCGGGACTGGTGGCACGTTGACGCTCGGTGCGAATGTGGTGCAGACCATATTCGATGGCGGCCGGCGCCGTGCCATCCGTACAGAGGCGCAAGCGCGCGAGCAGGAACTTGTCGCCAATTATCGGGGCGTACTTCGAAATGCGCTGCTGGATGTGGAGACGGCGCTTGCGGCCATCCAGCATCTGGATCAGCAGCGCGCTGCGCAGGCTGAGGCTGTCGCACAAAGCATCCTGGCATTCGACGGCACGGAACTGCGTTATCGCGCCGGCGCGGGCGACTATCTCGCTGTGCTCGCGGCGCAGAAGCTGCTTTACACGGCGCGCGACCAGGCAGTTAGCTACGGGCTGGCGCGACTACTTGCCCGCATTAACCTCTGCAAGGCTTTGGGCGGTGGCTGGAACGCCGAGTCGCTTCAAGCCAGCGCGTCCACTGGACGATAGATGGGCTCCTCTATGAAATGGTCAACGTGTATGGTTTGTCTGGCTGGCATCCTGTTGTGCCTGCTCTCGGCATGCGGTGGCGGTCCGAGCGGGAGTAGCCCCGCCGCCAATGCTGCAATCACAGCCGAGGCGGAAGCAGGAGATTCGGCCGGAGATACTGAGGGCAAATCCGAGTCGCAGCTCACGCTGACCACGGTGCAGCGCGAGAAGATCGGTATCGCCAGCGTCGCCGCCGCGGCAGCGAACTACTCCGCTGAATCGCCCGGCTACGGAGTTGTCGTCGGGCATGAGTCAATCGCCGTTGCCAGCGCGGAAGTTGCTACCGCTCAGGCGGCTGTGCGCCAGAGCCAGGCGGCAGTCGCGCGAGTGAAGCAATTGGCCGGCACGCCCGGCGCGATGCCATCAGAGACGGCTGAATTGGCGGAACGTCAGGCGGCGGCGGATTCCGCGGCGCTGACACTGGCGGAGCGTCGACTGACAGCGTTGCTCGGTCAGGGAGCACCCATCAATGCCGCCACTTCTACGCTCCTGGCGGAACTGGCAACGGGCCAGGTCAAGCTGGTGCGGGTAACCTTCCCGCTGGGATCCCTGTCTGGTCCGCTCCCCAGACGGCTTCGACTAGCGCGTCTGGATGCGGCCAGTGCGCTCAACTGGACAAGTGACCTGGTCTGGGAAGCTCCTGCGGATGCAACCATCCCGGGCCGCAGCTTCTTTACTTCGCTGCGCAGCACGAATGTTGGCGAAGGCGAACGCCTGCAGGTGTGGGCCTCCACAAGCGCGACCATCAATGGCGCCGTCGTAGCCGAGTCCGCGTTGATCCAGAGCAACAGCGCGTATTGGTGCTACATCGAGGACCCTGCAGGCAGCTTTACGCGCATCATCGTCGACACGAGTCGGCCTGTGAAGGGCGGGTACTTTGTCACCGAAGGTATTAGACCCGGGGCCATGATCGTCACCGCGGGAGCCGGACTGCTGCTGGCTCGGGAGACCAATCCCAGTACGGAAGCCGAAGAATGATGCAATGGCTGGTCGATCTGTGCGTGCAGCGCCGTGGCGCCGTGGCGGCACTGACGCTGCTGGCCTTCGTGCTCGGCACCTACGGCGCGATGCAGGCGCCCCTTGACGTGTTTCCGGAATTCGTGCCATCTCAGGTCACGATCCAGACCGAGGCACCAGGGTTCGCACCCCCGCAGGTAGAGGAGTTGGTAACCCGACCGGTCGAAAACCTGGTCAACGGTGCTGCTGGCCTGGCCGCAATGCGTTCCGAGTCCATCCCCGGACTTTCCGTCATTACTCTCACTTTCAATGACGGCATCGATCTACACCTTGCGCGTCAGGGAATCGCTGAGCGCCTGTCTGAACTTGGGGCCTCATTGCCCAGCGGAGTGGCAACACCCAAGCTCTCGCCGCTGGTCTCCAGCACCATGGACCTGCTGAAGATTGGACTGGTTTCCGAAAGCCTCGACGCTTATTCACTGCGCGATGCCGCCGATTGGGTTATCAAGCCGCGGCTGCTGGCCGTACCGGGGGTCGCGCATGCGATAGTTTTTGGCGGCGCGGTGCGCCAGATCCAGATCGTGCCGGACATGACCCGCCTGACCGCCTACGGCATCACACTGACGGAGGTCGCGGACGGCGCACGCGCGGCATTGAGCCTGCGCGGGGCTGGTTTTGTCGATATGACCGCGCAGCGTATTTTACTTGAGACGCAAACACCAAGGCCCGACCTGGAAGCCATCGGCGAGGCGCTGGTGGGTGTGCGCAACGGCACGCCGGTGCGGCTGCGCGACGTGTCGAAGGTGAAATTGGCACCGGCACTTCAGTTTGGCGACGCTCGCATCATGGGCCGGCCTGGCGTGCTGCTGTCGCTGGCCAGCCAGTACGGCGCCAATACGCTGACTACCACCCATGAGGTGGAAAAAGCGCTGGCAGAGCTGGAGCCCGCCCTCAAGGCGCAGGGCATCGTTGTCTATGCCGGACTCCACCGCCCTGCGAATTTCATCGAACGCGCGCTGCTCGACCTGCAGCAATCACTGCTGATCGCAGCCATCCTGATCCTGGCGGTGTTGTACCTGTTCCTGCGCGATGTGCGTGCTGCCCTGATTGCCTTCACCGCAATCCCGCTTTCGCTGCTGGTCGCAGTGCTGGTGCTGAATCGGATGGGCCACACGCTGAATACGATGACGCTGGGCGGCTTCGCGGTAGCCTTGGGCGTACTCGTGGACGACGCGATCATCGGCATCGAGAACATCCTGCGGCGGCTGCGTGCCAATGCGCGGCTCGCCGCTCCGCTCCCGCGCCTGCCCGTAATCCGCGACGCATCGCTGGAAGTGCGCGGCCCGGTCATTTACGCGACCGTTGTCGTCATCGTGGTCTTCCTGCCTGAACTGTTCGCCAGCAACGTGCAGGGCCACTTCGTGGGACCGCTGGCGATGGCCTTCATTCTCGCGGTGAGTGCATCCCTGGTGGTGGCCATGACTGCCACGCCGGCCTTATGCGCTCTTCTTTTGCGCAATGACGACGTGCACGCGGAATCGCGCTGGTTGACGCAAGTCAAGGGCTGGCAGGCCCGATGGATCGCTTGGGTGACCGCACGCTTCCGCATTGTGACCTTCTCCCTCGCAATGCTGATCGCAATCGCTCTTGCCGCGCTGCCTTTCCTTGGCGGCACGTTCATGCCGGATTTCCGAGAAGGCCACTTCGTAATGCAAGTGTCCAGTTCAATCCCGGGAACATCTCTGCGCGAAATGCTGGCCACCGGCGAGCGGATCAGCCGCAGCGTGCTCGCGCTGCCGTTCGTTCAGTCGATCGAGCAGCAGGTAGGGCGTGCGGAACTCAGTGAGGATACCTGGGGTCCGCACCGCAGTGAGTTTCACATCGAACTGAAGCCCGATGCAGAAGTGGACCAGGATTCTGCGCAGGAACAATTGCGCGGAATCATTGAACAATACCCCGGCCTTCAGAGCGAGGTCGTAACCTTCCTCGGAGACCGCATCAGTGAGAGCCTGAGTGGGGAGACCGCACAGGTCGCGATCAAGGTATTCGGCGACGATCTCGACAAGCTCGACCTCGCCGGCGACAGCATCGTCGCCGCGCTCGGGAAGATCGACGGCATTGTCGACCTGCAGTTCAAGCGTCAGAGTGGCACGCCGGCGCTGGCCATCGATCTTTTTCCGCGCGCGCTCGCGGCCAGTGGCCTGAAGAGTCAGGATGCACTGGATGCTGTAAACACCGCCTATGCGGGTGTGACCGTGGGACAGACCTTCAGCGGCACGCGATCAATCGACGCCGTGGTGATCATGGACGAGACCCAGCGTAGTCGGACGGAGCTGCTGGGTCGACTGATGATCGGCGGGCCGCTTGGGCCGGTGCCGCTGGCGCAGGTCGCCCGCATCAGTGCCAACGAAGGTCGTTACATGGTCGAGCACGACGGGGGGCAGCGTCGCATCAGCGTGACGTTCAATGTAGAGGGCCGGCCGTTGCAGGATGTGGTTGAGAACGCGCGTCAGGTGATCGCGCAGAAAGTAAAACTTCCCAACGGTGTCTTCATCCAGTTCACCGGCGCGGCCGAGGCCGAAAGGCAGACGCGCAACGAGCTGTTGGTCTACAGCACGGTCTCGCTGGCAATAATTCTGGTGATCCTCTTCATGGCCTTCCGCTGGCGTGCCAACAGCTGGCTGGTGCTCGCCAACCTTCCGTTCAGTCTCATTGGCAGTATTGGAGTCATAGCGATCACCGGTATCGGTCTGTCGCTGGGGACCGTTGTCGGGCTGGTCACCGTGTTTGGAGTAAGCGCTCGCAACGCCATCCTGCAGTTGGCGCATTACGAACATCTTGTCGAGCACGAGGGCGCCGGATGGGATATGTCGCTCGTCCTGCGCGGCGCCAATGAGCGGCTGATTCCGATCCTGATGACCGCCGTAGTCACTGGGCTCGGTCTGGCGCCGCTGGCCTTCGGTATCCATCGACCTGGTCAGGAGATCGAAGGTCCGATGGCGATCACCGTACTTGGTGGGCTGGTGTCCTCGACCCTGCTGAATCTGCTAGTTCTGCCCGCGATGGCGCTGCGCTACGTGCGCCGCGATGCGCGCGAGTTTGATGATGCTGGTTTTGCAGGGGCAAAGTCGAAACCCGTTTGATTTGCCCTCAGCATTCCTGCGACGGCAAGGTGATGCAGGAAACATTGAATTCGCACGGCCATACCAACCTGAATAGGCAGAGCAGGGATATTCAATACAGCGCACGCGTGTCAACCGGTTGCGACTTCAGGCGTTTGACTGATTATTGCGTAAACCATTCATGCAGGAAGCCGCGGCAGCCCGCAAGTGAATATTTCTGGGATATTGAGGTGTCAAGCGATGATCAATAGGAATGGATTTTTGATTGGTGCGCTGGTGCTGGCCGCCTCGGGCGCGGTGCAGGTGCAGGCTCATCATTCTGCCGCCATGTTTGATATGAAGAATCCCG
>JANPGU010000336.1:0-3102 GCA_031424095.1 Gammaproteobacteria bacterium | reverse complement strand
ATTTCCTTCGCATTTCCCACCGCCGCATCAGGCGCCCTAAGCAGTATTCGATGGAGACAGCCAGCTGACGCTGTTCCTCAGCAGTCCGCGAGCAGGGGGTTACCTGGCATCGATGTCTGTTCCGCGACCGATCATGATCGCGTCGCCATGGACCCAGGTCTTGAGCCCGAAATTCTCGTGGAGTGCCATCAAAAAGCCGTCCACATCGGAGGTCCGGAACAAGCCACCCACCGCAATATCACCGATGGATTCGTCATTGAGTACAAATCGCTGGCTTGTGTATCGACTGAACTCCTTGATCACTGTCCGCAATGGCTTGCTTCGAAAAACCAGGGTTCCGCTCTGCCAGGCTGTGCGATCAGCCACTTCGTCGTTGCCAAGATATCTAACCCGGAACTCGCCGCCGCTGGTCACCGTAACAAGTTGCCCCGCCACGGCACCAGTCAATGCGATGGCCGGCGCGCGAGCGGGTTGCGCTGAGTCCGGATCATGTGCGTACTGGTTCAAAAGCCTGATCTGACCTCGGGTCACCATAACTTCGATGTCGGGAACGCCTGATACGCGAACGTTGAAGGAAGTGCCGACTGCGCGGACGATATGGCTGCCAGCCCACACATCGAACGGTCGCGACGCATCCTTCGTGACCTTGAATTGTGCTTCGCCGCGAATCAAGTGAACGCGCCGAGAATTCGCGTTGTAGCTCACTTCGACAAGGGAGTCTGTGTTGAGCCTGATCTGCGAGCCATCGCTCAGCGATACCAGCGATTGCTCACCAATGACAGTTCGATAGGCAGAGGTGGGTATTGTGTCCGGGTTGCCGGTCACGAGCCACTCCGTTGTTTGCGGCCCCCGCTTGGCGTCTTCCGGGAGTAGCGGAATTATGACGATAAGTGCAAGGGCGCTCGCTACGGCGGCCAATTGCTGCCACCGAAGTCCGCTGGCTCTCGGCATGAAGTCTCCCAGTGGAAAAATCTTCGAGAGCCTGCTCAACACATCCATGCGATTCCACAGTCGCGCTGCCTCGGCAAAAGCCTCCCGGTGTCTGGGTGACTCCGAAAGCCATTGCTGCAGGTCACGACTTTCCTGAGCATTGAGTTCACGATCCATGCGGACAACCGAGATGACCGCCTTTTCCTTGATGCGCCGCCTATTCGGAAATTTAAGGAGATTCGTCATCTTGTATGCAGGGCGAGCATCAGGCTATTTCATCAGCACTATCCGTCGCGAGCCGAATTGCATTGTGCAGCGGCGACCTTCGCGGGAGGTTTGTGATCCATGTATTCTAGGCATAGCAGAAGACCTTTGGCGACGTGCTTCTCAACCGTGCTTTCGCTTATCCCCATTTGTGTGGCTATTGCGCTTTGGCTCAGTCCGTATACCTTTTTCAGCAGAAACGCTCGCCGACACTTTTCGGGAAGTATTTCTACCGCGCTGCAAAATGCCTCAAGTTCTTCGCGGGCAACACAGGACGCTTCAACTGGGTTGTCTAACCGGCTACCTGTCGAATAGACATCCAGAGATTCCAAATCCTCAATCTGGTCAACCAATCTGACCTCAGCACGCTGCATGCGATTGAGTGCCAGGTTCGTTGCGGTTCTCACCATAAAGGCTTTCGGGAACTGGATTTCCTGACCGCTAGCCGCCTCATAGCAATGCAAAAAGGTATCTTGAACAATATCTTCAACATTGGTGTCGGTGCGTTTGAGTATTCTTGAGATGATACGCGAGAGGACAGACCGGTAGCCCATGAAGGCTGCGGCGAGTTCGCGCTGCCGACCGGCGGCGCCGCCGTGTCCGGCAGTCTCCCGTCCCCTTGTGTTCGCCATGTTATCTCCAGTCTTTAATCTGCGCTTCCTGAAGCCGGTGTCCGGGTCGGCGCATAACCACGTCGAAATCCTACCGCTACGCTGCCGGACAACTTCATTCAATCTACCTGCCGCACTATCAATTTCAGTGCCCGGGCACGCGTTTGCAGCCCTGCTGGGCCCGTAACCGGCTTCCCAAGGCGCATTCCGTTACGTCGGTGATTGAGGAATTCCCCGGGTTGCTTGTCACCTATGCAGAGGAGCCGTAATACCGACTCTTTGAGGATATTTGGGTTTTGCCGATGCAGCACGTAACGGCAGGCTGCATCGATTTGTGCTGGACAATGCAAGAGGCTCGTCCTGATCGTGATATCCATCGACAAAGTCAGGGCTTTGCTCGCCAATCGGGCGCAGGAATGCATGCGTGACTGCAGGATCGGGTCTGCACTCTTGCGCAACCTGCGCGGTAAGCGGGATGCAATCTTGCTGACTCTGAGCGTTCGCCCGCTGGCGCATCTTCCGTCGCTGGATTTGCTGGCTGACGTGGTCGGCAGGATTCATCTAGTCGCGGCGCGCTGCAAAGCTTCTCCCTGGGCTTTTCACCCTGCCCCACGCCGAGGAGGAACTCGCCATGTTGTTTCGTGTCGAATCTCTGGTGTTCGTGTCCGTGGGTCACGGCTGCAATAGCAGCAATCCCTGTCGCTGGGCAGCCCACGCTGAGGGCGGTGCTGATTCAGACTACCTGTAGGAGGAGACTTGGTGAACTGGAATTGGATGGTGGCTTGTGCATTCGGCTTGACCGTAGCTGTACCTGTGGCAGCGCATCATTCGTTTGCTGCGGGCTACGATCGCGAAAAGCATGTCACGGTCACTGGGACCATAACGCGATTCGATTACAGGTCTCCCCATTCGCTGATATTTGTCGATGCGCACGGTACCGATGGAGCCAAGCAGTCTTGGGTACTTGAGTTCGGGTCGCCGTTACAACTGAGCAAAGCGGGCTGGAATGGCATGACGTTTAAGTTTGGTGATGTCATCACCGCGGTTGGCGCGCCTGCGCGTACCGGGGCGCTGCGCATCAACGTCGCTGAACTCAGCCGCGCGGCTGACGGATTCAAGTACAAGGCGAACGATGCCAGCCGCGGCAGCCCGTAAATGAATATTTCTGGGATATTGAGGTGTCAAGCGATGATCAATAGGAATGGATTTTTGATTGGTGCGCTGGTGCTGGCCGCCTCGGGCGCGGTGCAGGTGCAGGCTCATCATTCTGCCGCCATGTTTGATATGAAGAATCCCG
>JANPGU010000335.1:0-7469 GCA_031424095.1 Gammaproteobacteria bacterium | reverse complement strand
TGCGATATCAATTCACGCAAAATTCCGCGCCGGATGGTCTTGTTGGTCACGCCCTCTTTTTGCCACCACCAATTGTCGTCCCTCATGGCTTTGGCCGCAGCAACAAAGCGATCTGTAACGACGAGGAATTCTTCATCGCTGAAGTTGAGGCTGAAAATCAACCGTCCGCTGCCCACCCAGGACAGCGCCAATCCTTCGGCGCGCAGGTAGTACTGCAGCATCCAGTGGTAGCGTGATGGTGTTTCATAGGTCAGTGTCCACACGCTGCCAAATGCACCGATTCGCAGCGGCAGGGCGGCATCCTGCAGCCGTGCATTCAATTGCGCGGCGCGCGAGTTCCACAGCCCGTCCGCCTGCTCCAGCAGCTGCTGCGCTGCAGGCCTCTGCAGGTGCAGCAGAAACTCATGCATGGCGCCCATGACGTAGGGATGCGCATTGAATGTGCCTCGTGCGAAGCAGATGTCCACGGGCCGGTCCTCGCGGTAGCGGCGCATCAGATCTGCACGCCCGCACAGGACGCCCACTGGCAGGCCGCCTCCCAGTGACTTGCCGTAGGTCACCATGTCCGCCTTGACGCCGAAGTACTGCTGCGCGCCGCCCACGCCCAGGCGAAACCCCATCATTACTTCGTCAAGGATAAGCACGATACCGCGCCTGGAGCACACCTCGCGCAACTGCAGCAGCCAACGGCTGTAGCCCTCGCGATCGAAATGCGTGCGGCGGGCGCCATCAATGAGCGATGAGTCGGCCGGCGCTGCGCTGTTGGGATGCAGGGCCTGCAACGGATTGATCAACACGCAGGCTATGTCGCGGCGTGTGTCGAGCACACGCAGCGACAGCACGCTCATGTCCGACAGCGTGAACGTGTCCTTCTCGGTCTGCGGATTGCCCACTCCCGGCTGCACATCGCCCCACCAGCCGTGATAGGCACCGCAAAAGCGCACCAGCTTGCTGCGACCGGTGTGGTAACGCGCCAGGCGCACGGCCTGCATAACCGCTTCCGTGCCCGACATGTGGAACGAGACCGCATCGAGGCCGGAGATCTCCCGCAGCCGGCGCACGTTGGCGGCGACTATCGGGTGCAGGGCACCCAGGACGGGACCGAGCTCGGCAACGCGCGCTGCGCCCCGCTGAATGCAGCCCTTGTAGAAGTCGTTGCCAAACAGGTTCACGCCGTAGGAACCCGTCAGATCCAGGCTGCGGTTGCCATCCAGATCTATCAGCCATCGACCGTCGGATGCCGCCAGCACCGAGCCATGAGCCAGCTTCCGGCGCACCATCGGACTGAACTGGAACGGCACGCGATAGCGCGACGTGAATTCGACATCGGCCACGCCCTGCGCGAGTTCGGCCGTCACCACCACAGATTTCGGGAAGGTTGCCGCGTAGTACTGGTGCAGGCGGGTGAATGCCCCTCTGCGGCGAACGGAGATTTCCAGAGGGGCTTCGTCAGCTTCAAAGAAACGCGAATCATCGTAGTGCAGCGATGGCACCCATCCCGCGATGCGCCGTGCCCAGCGCGGGTGGCCGGTCAATGAGCGATGCTTCGCACGGGAGAGCAACAACCGCGCTGCGGCCCTGCGTACCAGCCATATCGCCGCTGCGATCGCAGCCAGCGCCAATCCGATCCTGCCGGCATCCGTCATGTGTCACCTCTTGCTCTGCAGCAAGGTATGACAGCTAGATGACGCGCCTATGAACCTGGGCGCGGGCTCGCCTGGCTGCGCTGCCGCAGGGTCTCATACAGCAGCATGCCGCAGGCCACCGAGACGTTCATGCTTTCCACGGCGCCAGCCTGTGGCAGACGCACCAGGTAATCGCAGGACTTGCGCGTGAGATCACGCAATCCATCACCCTCGCCGCCCATCACCAGCGCCCGCGACCCGGTCAGATCCGTCTGCCAGGCGAGCTGCTCGCCCTGCATGTCGGCGCCAACGATCCACTGTCCGGCTTCCTTCAGCAGCTTCAGCGCGCGCGCCAGATTGGTGACAGTTGCCAGCGGCATGGTCTCCGCTGCGCCAGCAGCCACCTTGCGGACTGTCGGATTGATACCGGCAGCACGATCCTTGGGGACCACCACCGCAAGCGCACCGCAGGCGTCCGCGGTACGCAGGCAGGCGCCCAGGTTGTGAGGATCCTGCACACCATCCAGCACCAGCACGAAGGGCTGGTCTGCCGCAGCAACAGCTTCGATGAGCTCGTCTTCGTGCCACGGGGTCAGTGGATCCACCTCGAGCAGCACGCCCTGATGCGCCACATCGCCCAGCCACCCCGCCAGCGCCTTCGCATCCACGCGTTCCGGCTTGATGCCGGCCTGCTGCGCCAGCTGCAGCACTTCCCGCATGCGCGCATCGTCACGGCGGGCATCCACGCACATGCGCCGCACCCGGCCGCCAGAGCGCAGCAACAGCGTCCTGACGGCATGCATCCCGAACACGAGCGCAGGCGCGTTCATCGGCGACGCTTGCCCTTGGCCTCCTGCGCTTCGGCCTCAGGCGCAGGCTCGTTGACCAGATCCAGGTCGATCAGACCTTCCACCGGATTGACGGAGGTGACGATGACACGAACATGCGCACCCAGCTGCAGACGCCGCTTGCTGCGCAGGCCGATCCAGGCCTGCAGCGCATCGTCCTTCACATATTCATCGTCGCGCAGATTGTCCAGGTGCAGCAGGCCATCGGCTGCCGCTTCGGTGATCTGCACAAAGCAGCCAAAATCCACCACCGAGGTGATGATGGCATCGAAGGTCTGGCCGATGCGGTCGCGCAGGTAAACGCACTTCAGGTAGCTGTCGACATAGCGGTCGGCTTCATCGGCGCGCTTCTCGCACAGTGTCAGATGCTGGCCCAGCACTTCCATCTGGGAGGTCTCATACGCGCGCCCTGCCGGATCGTGGGCCGATAGCATGGCCTTGATCGTGCGGTGCACGACCAGGTCGGGATAGCGCCGGATCGGCGATGTGAAATGCGCGTACTGCTTGAGC
The DNA here is from genome assembly GCA_031424095.1 of Gammaproteobacteria bacterium. Classification (GTDB taxonomy): domain Bacteria; phylum Pseudomonadota; class Gammaproteobacteria; order Steroidobacterales; family Steroidobacteraceae; genus ZC4RG30. The sequence continues at coordinate 4,486 of JANPGU010000335.1, read as the reverse complement.
GCCAGGCCGAAATGCCCGAGGTTCACCGGCGAGTACTGCGCCTGCATCATGGCGCGCACTACCAGTGTCTCAACAAATGGCTTGAGCGCCGGATCGCTGACGCGGGGCGCGATCTTCTGCAGGTCGCGCGTGTTGATCTCGGCGGGCAGTTCCACGCCGATGCCCAGCGCGCGCAGCGTCTTTACCATCATTTCAAGCTTGCGTTCGTCGGGCTCGGCATGGACGCGATACAGCGTCGGACACTTGCGCATCCCCAGCTCACGGGCGGTGGCCACGTTCGCCAGCACCATGCACTCTTCCACCAGCTTGTGCGCCTCGTTGCGCAGCGGCAGATCGATGCCATTGATCTGTTCCGCATCGTTGAGTACGAAGCGCGGCTCGGGTGCGTCGAAATCCAGTGCGCCGCGGCGCTGTCGCGCCTTCAGCAGCACGCGATACACTTCAACCAGCGGCAGCAGACGCTCACACAGCGGACCGATCTTCGCCCGCGCCTCGGGCCTGCCTTCGAACAGCGCGGCGAATGCCAGGCTGTAGGTCAGCCGGGCCTGCGAGCGCATCACCGCCGGATAGAACTTCGCCTCCTGCAGCAGACCAGCGCTGGAGATCTGCATGTCTGCCACCAGGCAAAGGCGGTCGACATCCGGCTGCAGCGAGCAAAGTTCGTCGGACAGCGTGTTCGGCAGCATCGGCACGACGCGCTGCGGGAAATATACTGACGTGCCGCGCTCCCGCGCCTCTGCATCAAGCGTAGTGCCTTCGCGCACATAGTGGCTGACATCGGCGATGGCGACGATAAGGCGGAATCCGCCCGCAGTCGCCTCGGCATATACCGCATCATCGAAGTCCCGTGCGTCTTCACCGTCGATTGTGACCAGTGGCAAAGGACGCAGGTCCACCCGGCGGGCAGCTTCTGCTGGATCCACCTTGTTGCCATGTTTCATGGCGTCGGCCACGGCCTCGGGAGAAAAATCCCGCGGCAGCGACAGCTTGGCCATGGCGGCCTCGGTAGCCATCGTCACGGGCTTTTCGGGATCAAGCAGCCGCTCCACGCGCGCCGTGCCGGCGCCGCCGTCTTTCGGATATTTGACTACGCGGGCGATGACCCAACTGCCCTGCCGGGCGTCATTGAGATCTTCGGTCGCGACGGTGCAATAGAGATTCAGGCGCCGATCTGCCGACTGCACGCTGGCGCTGCGCCCGCGGATGTCGACTGTCGCCAGGAATGCGCCAATGCCGCGCGCCACCACTTCGATCAGCTGCCCCGACCAGCGGCCATCATGCCCCTGGGTCGCGGTCACCCGCACCTGGTCGCCGTGCATGACGCCGGTCATTTCCTTGGGGGGAAGGAACACACTTTCAGTGAGTTCCTCGCTGCGCACGAAGCCGAATCCGCCGCGATTTGCCGATACCACGCCGGTGAGTGTCCGCTGGGCAACACTGCCCTGAGCAGGGCGGGCGCTGCGTCCGCCAAATTGTGGCGAGCGTCCCGTTCCGGCTGGGCCGCGGGTGCTGCCGCCGCTGGAACCATGGCGGGACGACTTGTTCTTCGATCTATTCAGGAAATGCCTCAGGTGGGCCTCGCGGCCCTTTTTTGGAAGGCCGAAGTGTAGCCTTCGGCACAAGACTGCGGGCTTTGATTGACTTCCGGTGCCCTGCTTGCGTACATTTCGCCGCCCCTGAATGCCCAGGTGGCGGAATTGGTAGACGCACTAGTTTCAGGTACTAGCGAGTAACATCGTGGAGGTTCGAGTCCTCTCCTGGGCACCATTTTTCGTTGTTAATCAAGGTAATAGGATGATTTCCTAACCTTGTTTCGATCTCATCTCCCTGCGCCGCTAATTCAATCAGGCGCAAGCAACCTGCATGCGTCGCATCGATGCATGGAAGTTGATTTGCTTCATGCAATCACTGTGCACCGAACGAGATTCTTCAACCCGTAATTGGTCGCCGAGTTCTCTTCATCCGTTCATGTATTTCTAACGCTTGATCAGAGTTCGATCTGCTCGAAGCTGGTCACCCATCCAGATCCACAGGATTCCGTCGAGCTCTTCCACCGCAAAGTTGTCTACTTTCGCCGCATCGCGCGCTGCGCAGCTCAATCTGGAATCGACGCATTCCCCTCGCTGGTCGACGCGCAGTCCGTGATAGGCGCAAACCAGAACGTCTCCTGAGACGTAGCCCGTCGACAGAGGGCCAAGACCATGAGGGCAACGGTCCAGCAGCGCCGCCGCCTGTCCCGTAGCATCCCGAAACAACACCACGGGCGTATCGAGAAGGCGACGGCCAAGCGGCCTGACCGTCAGCTCCTCGCTCCGACCCGCCACGTGCCAAGCGTTGCGTACACCCTCGTACATCTGCCCCCTCGCTCGGCATCCCACACGCCGTTATTGTGCGGACGACCGCCATTGCCTCAACTCTACCCGAAGCGGGTCGAGTGGGCTCAGAGGGCAGCGAGCGCGGAATGCACGAGTGCATCCAGATCTGGATCTGCCGTAAACCCCAGGCGTTCTGCGCGGGGCGTCGACAGCGGCGAGAACCTCCCGAAGCGCGCCATGATGGCGGCATCCGGCTTCCAACTGACCAGACGTGAATCGGACCCACACTGCCTTGCGATCGAAGCGACGAGATCGGACATCCGCACATGCATTGCCGGAAGGGTCACGCAGCCCGATGCGCCGCAATCCACGGCATGCACGATATTGAGCGCCGCACGATCTACCGACATCAGCAACGTTGTGGCATCGGCCGCTACGGGCAGTTCGATCGGGCACCTTTGCCGCAACGCGTGGAACAGATCACTGAGGAACGCCGATTTCAGACCGGCGGGCGCTGGCGGGCGTGCAACGATGCCCGACAGGCGCAGCGCCAGCCCGAGCGGCAGCCCGCGCCTCGTTAGCGTGGCAAGCCAGGTTTCCATCAGTGCCTTGTGTGCGCCATACAGCAAGGTCGGGGCCACGGGCGCATTCTCATCCAGCATCATCGGCAGCGGGTCACCGAAGACCGCAATGCTGCTCGCAAATACGACACTGGGTGGATTCGGCAGCTGCGCGGCGGCATCAAAGAGCGAACGCGTTGCCTCGACATTCACGCGCCAGGCCAGAGCGGGATCCTGCTCGGCTGCACCACCTGGCACAGTGGCCAGATGAATGATGGCGTCGCATCCCGTGGCGAGCGCGCGGGCCAGCTGCACCGGATTGCACAGGTCGCCCTCGATGCCGGGAGCGCCGCCCAGATCGCGGTCGAAGGCAATCGGCTCATGGCTGGACTCCAGTGCACGCATCACAGCGCGGCCGACGAAGCCACCCGCGCCAGTGACGATCACCTTCACGCGGGATTCTGCTGGGCCAACATGCCCTTGAGCCGGCGGCGCACACGCAGACCGCCCGCGTCGATACCGAGTGATACGGGTCGCGCATCCCAAAAGTCCTGGCCTTCCAGGTTCTCCCAGGATGCCCGGATCATCGGCTTGTCCTCTTCGTCGAAAGCCTTCTGGAACAGTGCTCGCAGGAAGCCGTCGAACTCCGCCGATTCAAGGTCGTGGTGCCGGTTCGTCGCCCAGAAATAATGCGTCTGGTTCGGACCCGCGGGCGTGAGCAGGTGGCTCTGCTCGACAATGACACCCTCCCCGCGTGGTCGACCGGCGGGTGTCGCGCCGATCTGCAGTTGCATCGACGCCGGCGCATCCCAGCGCATGTCCAGCCAGTGATCGCAAATGAAGTCACGGGGATAGATACCCTGCGTGTGCGCCGGGGCACGCACATTCGGCATCCACCAGTTGGACCATATCGTGCCATCACGCTCCAACACTTCATGCTGGCCGGCAAATATGACGCCGGCACCCGCAAAGCTGCCCTTGTGCACGAACTCGATATGGCTGAGATCCATCAGGTTGTCGATGCCAAATTCGTACGGCGCTTCCAGCAGCGTGTAGCCGCGCACGACACGCGTGCCGGGTCCATCGTCCACCATCGAGAAGTCGGGTATTTGCGCAACATCCGCGTGCTGGGAATCACCTCCCCACAACCACAGCGCACCGAACCGCTCGACGACCTGCCACGAATCGACCTTCGCAGTCTTTGGAATATGCTCGGAAAATGGATTGCGTCGGCACTGGCCCGTACCGTCGTAGCTGAGGCCGTGATACGGACAGACGAGCAGGTCGCCATCCACTTCGCCACGGCTCAGTGGCGCAAAACGATGCACGCAGCGATCGGCAATGGCTTGTGGCTGGCCTTGTTTGTCGCGGAACAAGGCTATCTGCGGGTCAAACAGGCGCCGCGACAGCGCTGTCGCGCCAAGCTCGTGGCTCCAGCCTGCCATGTACCAGACATCACGCAGAAATCGGCTCATCGTCTCGGCTCCTGCGGTCCTTCAGTGTTCGAATATCGCCACCGCACGGGTCCAGCCGGCCGAAGCGCCGCGGATCTTGTGCGGGAAGCAGCAGACCGTGAATCCATCGGGCGGCAGCACTTCGAGGTTGTGCAGC
>JANPGU010000334.1:0-4142 GCA_031424095.1 Gammaproteobacteria bacterium | reverse complement strand
GACTGCGGCGCGCACACCGTGCCTTATATCGAAGTGAAGAACCCGCAGGCGGTGGTGGAACATGAAGCCAGCACTTCGCGCATCAGCGAAGAGCAGCTTTTCTATTGCCTGCAACGCGGCCTCTCGGAAGAGGACGCCGTGAACATGATCGTCAGTGGATTCTGTCGCACCGTGCTGCGTGAACTGCCCATGGAGTTCGCAGTGGAAGCGCAGAACCTGCTGGCCGTAAGTCTGGAAGGAGCTGTTGGATGAGCACGCCGTTGTTGAGCATTCGCGATCTGCATGTGAAGGTGGGTGACCGGGAGGTGCTGCGCGGCATCAACCTGGATGTGCCCGCCGGCCAGGTGCACGCCATCATGGGCCCGAACGGCTCCGGCAAGAGTTCGCTGTCACATGTGCTGGCGGGCAAGCCGGGTTACACGGTCACCTCCGGTAGCGTGAGCTATCTGGGTGACGACCTGCTGGCGCTGACACCGGAAGCGCGGGCACGCGCCGGCGTCTTTCTCGGCTTCCAGTACCCGGTGGAAATTCCCGGCGTGAACAATGCGTATCTGCTGCGCGCCGCACTCAATGCCGCGCGCCGGCAACGGGGCGAAAGCGAGATCGATGCCTTCGATTTCCTCAACATCGTCAAGGACCGCATGGCGCTGATGAAGATGGACGAGGCCTTCCTGTCGCGCGGCATGAATGAAGGATTCTCCGGCGGCGAGAAGAAGCGCAACGAGATCCTGCAGATGCTGGTGCTCGAGCCCCGGCTTGCGATTCTCGATGAGACCGATTCCGGTCTCGACATCGATGCGCTGAAGCTGGTGGCCGCAGGCATCAACACCCTGCGCGCGCCCGAGCGTGCCATCGTGCTGGTCACGCATTACCAGCGCCTGCTCGATCACGTGACACCGGATCAGGTGCATGTGCTGGCGCGCGGCCGCATCCTGCGCAGCGGCGGCCCTGAGCTGGCGCGCGAACTGGAGCAGCGCGGTTACGACTGGCTGCTCGAGGAGGCGGCTTGAGCGCAGTGCCTCGCCCGCCCATTCCAGGCAGTCTCAGCAACGCCGCGTACGAGCAGCGGCTGCGCGATGCCGTGATGGATTCGGCCACCCTGCTCAATGCCCGGGTGCTGCCGGTCAACATTCGCAGCGCCGCGCTCAACAAGGCACTGGCGGCCGGACTGCCCCAGCTGCGCGACGACCTGTGGCGCTATGCGGATCTCAAGTACCTAGGTTCGGTCGCACTGGCACCGCTTGCCGCGGCCGCGGACGATGTCCTGGCGCGCGCGGCGAGCGCCCTGCTGCCGCCGCGGCTGGCGGGATATACGCGCCTGGTTTTCGTCAATGGTCGGCCGCTGCCTGCCTTGTCCGACGAGTGCCCCGAGCTGACGGCGGCCAGTCCACTGGTTCCGGATCGCACCAAACACGAGCGCTTCGGCTGGCTGAATGATGCGTTTGCCACGGACGTGGCGCGCCTGACCGTGAATGGGTCACTGCAGCTGGAAATCATTTTCGCGGCGGTGGCCGGCCCCATGCGCCAGGCGGTGTATCCGCGACTTGAAATCGGGGTCGGTGAGCGCGCGAACCTGACGCTGGTGGAACGTCACCTGGGCAGTGTGGGCGCCGACGGCCTCATCAATGTGGCCGTGCAGATCCACGCCGGTGCCGGCAGCCAGGTGCGCCACCTGCGCTGGCAGCAGCTCGCTGTCGACGCGCAGTTCCTCGATACCACACAGATCGCACTGGATCGCGACGCGCAATATCGTCTCGCCATGCTGCAGCTGGGCGCCCGCTCGGCACGCACCTCGTTCCGGGCCTCACTCTATGGGGCCGGCGCCGAACTGCAACTGCATGGCGTCAGCGTGGCCGGCGACAAGCATGTGCTGGACCAATCCCTGCTGGTCGACCATCTGGCGCCTCACACCACCAGCACGCAGGTATTTCGTGCCATCGCACGTGAACAGGCTCGCATTGCCTGTCGCAGCCGCGTGGAAGTGGCCCGTCAGGCCGGTGGCAGTCGCGCCGACCAGTCGCTCAAGGGGCTGGTCGACAGCGCGCGCGCAGAAATCGATCTGCGTCCGCAGCTGGAGATCCACACCGATGCCGTGCGGGCCAGCCATGGCGCCACCACCGGTGCGCTGGACGACGACATGCGTTTCTACCTGCTGTCGCGTGGTCTCGATCCGGATACGGCCCGCGGCCTGCTGGAATGGGCCTTTCTGGAAGATGCCATCCGTGGCATCGAAGTGCCCGCGCTGCGCGCTGCCGCTGAACTCGCGCTCGCCACCACCCTTGGCAGCCGGGTCGCAAGACAGGTCCTGGAATGAACGCCCTGCCCCGTCCCCACGTTGCCCATGACCTGGCGCGGCTGCGCAGCGAGTTTCCGATCCTGGCGCAGCAGATCAATGGCCGGCCACTGGCCTATCTCGACAATGGCGCATCTACCCAGCGTCCACAGTCGGTGATCGATGCCGTCAATCATTACGAGACGCATCTGCATGCCAATGTGCATCGTGGCGTGCACACGCTGAGCATGCTGGCGACCGACGCCTATGAGGGCGCGCGCGAGCGGGTCCGCCGCTTTCTGAACGCATCCTCCAGCCGCGAGATCATTTTCACCAGTGGCACTACCGCCGCGATCAATCTGGTTGCACAGAGCTGGGGCCGCAGCCAGCTCGGGCCCGACGACGAGATCATCGTCTCCGCGCTGGAACATCACGCCAACCTCGTACCGTGGCAGATGGCCGCTGCCGCCAGCGGTGCGCGCCTGCGTGTGGTGCCCATCGACGAGTACGGTCAGATCCGCCTCGAGGCGTTCCATGCGCTGCTGAACGAGCGCACCCGGCTGGTTGCGATGACCCACGTTTCCAATGCGCTCGGTACCATCGTTCCGATCAAGCAGGTGATCGACGCCGCCCACCACGTGGGCGTGCCGGTGCTGATCGATGGTGCACAGGCCGTGGCCCATCTGCCGGTCAACGTGCGCGAGCTGGACTGCGATTTCTACTGCTTTTCCGGTCACAAGCTCTACGGACCAACGGGCATCGGTGTGCTGTACGGGCGTGAAGCCACGCTCGCTGCCATGCCACCCTGGCAAGGCGGCGGCGACATGATCCGCACCGTGAGCTTTGAATCCAGCACCTGGAACGACCTGCCGTACAAGTTCGAGGCCGGCACCCCCAACATCAGCGGTGCCATCGGACTGGCCGCCGCCATGGATTTCCTCGAGTCTGTTGGCATCGAGCATGCCGCTGCGCATGAACATGCCCTGCTCACGGCGGCAACGGCTGCGCTGATGCGGATTGCCGGCGTGCATATCCACGGCACCGCCGACGACAAGGCCGCCGTACTTTCCTTCACGCTGAAGGGCGTGCATCCGCATGACCTCGGCACCATCCTCGACCATGAAGGCGTGGCGATCCGTGCAGGACACCACTGCGCCATGCCGCTGATGGACCTGTTGGGATTGCCGGCCACTGCGCGCGCTTCCTTCGCGCTTTACAACACCATGGCGGAGGTCGAACAACTGGATGCAGCCGTGCGCAAGGCGGTCGAGGTGTTCCTCTGATGGAACTCACGGAGCTGTATCGCGAAGTGATCCTCGATCACAACAAGCGCCCGCGCAACTTCGGGCGGCTGGATCCGCATGATGCAGAAGCCAAGGGGCATAACCCGCTGTGCGGCGACCGCCTCACCGTCACGCTGCTGCGCGAAGGGGACCGTATTGCCGACATCCGCTTCGAAGGCAATGGCTGCGCGATCTCGGTGGCCTCCGCGTCCATGATGACCGAAGCCATCAAGGGCAAGGACCGCAGCACGGTCGATGCGCTGTTCCAGCGCATCCATGCATTGCTCACGGACCCGGGCGCCAGCAGCGCGGACCTCGGCAAGCTCGCCGCGCTCTCCGGCGTACGTGCATTTCCGGCGCGCGTGAAATGCGCCAGCCTGTGCTGGCACACACTCAATGCCGCCCTCGCCCAGGCGGATGCCGCCATCCCTGGCACCATCTCGACCGAGTAAGCCCATGGCACACAGTCACGAACCCTTTGTCATCCAGCGCGAAGTGGACGCCGTCATGGTTCCCTCCGGCCATGCGATCAAGCTGCAGCCCGGCCTCGCCGGCTTCATCAGCCAGGCGCTGGGCGGCAGCTTCAC
>JANPGU010000333.1:0-4382 GCA_031424095.1 Gammaproteobacteria bacterium | reverse complement strand
ACCAGTGATCTTGTTGACCAGATTGAGTGAAGGAACCGGACGATGCAGTTCACAGTAACGACGACCGCCGGCCTCGAGCGCCGCATCGAAGTCGAAATTCCGCACACGCGCGTGGCAGGCGAGGTGGATCGCCGCCTGCGTGACCTGTCGCGCACCGCCAACGTGCGCGGCTTTCGCAAGGGCAAGGTGCCATTGCCGGTCATCAAGCAGCAGTACGGCAGCCAGGTGCATGGCGATACCGTCTCCGAGCTGATCCGCCAGAGCTACAGCGATGCGGTCAACAAGGAAAACCTGCGCCCCGTAGGCGGCCCGCGCATCGAACCCATCCAGATCGCGCCCGGCAACGACCTGAAGTTCGCTGCGGTGTTTGAAATCCTGCCGGAGGTCACCATCAATCCGGTAGCGGCCCTCGAGATCGAGCGCCCGGTCGCCACGATCAGCGAAACGGACATCGACGCGATGCTGGAAAGCATGCGCCGCCAGCGCGTCAGCTACGCGCCGGTGGAACGCGCCGCCATCAAGGGCGATCGCGTGGTGGCGGATTTCGCCGGTCGCGTCGACGGTGTGGCCTTTGAAGGCGGCACCGGCACCGACATGGCAGTGGTGATCGGCTCCGGCCGCGCTATTGCAGATTTCGAAAACGCCCTCATTGGTATGAGCAAGGGCGAGGGCAAGACCGCTGCGGTGAAGTTCCCCGAGGCCTACGGCGCCAAGGAGCTCGCCGGCAAGGACGCCGAATTCGATCTCACGGTGAAGTCCGTGGAAGAAGAAGTGCTGCCGCCGCTGGACGATGCGTTTGCCGATGCTTTCGGCCTGGGCGAGGGCGGCGTAGCAGCCCTGCGCGGCGAGGTGCTGAAGAGCATGGAGCGCGAAGCCGGCGAGGCCACGCGCAACAAGCTGCGCAACCAGGTGTTCGAAGCGCTGGCGCGTGACAACGAACTGGAGCTGCCAAAGTCGCTGGTCGACGAGCAGGTCCAGCAGCTGCAGGTCGATCTGCTGCAGCGGATGGGCCGGCAGGATTTCAGCCAGATGCCGCCGCGCGAGCCCTTCGAGGAACCTGCGCGCCGCCGCGTGAAGCTGGGCCTGCTGATCGGCGAACTGGTGCGTCGCGAGAATTTGAAGGTGGACCGCGAGCGTGTGTTCGCGCGACTGGAAGAGCTGGCTTCGGCCTATCCGAATCCAGCCGAGGTCAAGCGGGCCTACCTGCAGGACCAGGAAGCCATGCGGCAGGTCGAAACCGCCGTTATGGAAGATCTGGCGGTGGAATGGGTGCTGGGTCGTGCCCGTGTGACTGATCGCCCAACCAGCTTTGCCGAGCTCACAGGCTTCGGGAAGCAGGCGTAAGATCAGTTGCTGATCGATACGTTTTTATTGCCCGGAGTAAAGCCATGAACGAGCGCGCCCTGAACCTGGTTCCCATGGTGGTCGAACAGACCTCGCGTGGCGAACGTGCCTACGACATCTACTCGCGCCTGCTCAAGGACCGGGTCATCTTCTGTGTCGGTCCGGTCGAGGACTACATGGCCAATGTGATCGTGGCGCAGATGCTGTTCCTGGAATCGGAAAACCCGGACAAGGACATCGCGCTGTACATCAATTCGCCGGGCGGCCACGTGACCGCCGGCCTTGCGATCTACGACACCATGCAGTTCATCAAGCCGGATGTGTCGACCATCTGCATCGGGCAGGCCGCCAGCATGGGAGCCATCCTGCTGGCAGGCGGCGCCAAGGGGAAGCGTTTCTCGCTGCCGGATTCGCGCATCATGATCCACCAGCCGCTGGGCGGCATGCAGGGTCAGGCGGCGGACATGGAAATCCATGCCCGCGAGATCCTCTACACCCGCGACCGGCTCAACCAGATCCTGGCCCTCCACAGCGGCCAGCCGGTGGAAAAGATCAAGCACGACACGGACCGCGACAATTTCATGCGGTCTGAAGACGCCGTGACCTACGGTTTGATCGACAAGGTTCTGTCGAGTCGCGCACAGATCGACGCTGTCGCTGCCAAATAAACGCCCTCCGGGGCGCTTTCCCCATGATTTACAAGGCCTTAAGTGTGGGGCGCTGCTTTGCGCGCCACCTTGGCCTCGTGCTATAAAGTTTGTCATCGGAAGCCCAAGCTTTCCGAAGATGAGGTAAAGCGGATGAGCGACGAGACGCGCGGACGAACCAACGACGACGGCAAGCTGCTGTACTGCTCCTTCTGCGGCAAGAGCCAGCACGAGGTGCGCAAGCTGATTGCGGGTCCGTCCGTGTTCGTGTGCGACGAATGCGTGGAGCTGTGCAACGACATCATCCGCGAAGAACTCGAGGACAAGGCCGACCGCGCCCGCGAAAAGCTGCCGAAGCCCTCCGAGATCAAGGTTGTCCTCGACGAATACGTCATCGGGCAGGAGCGCGCGAAGAAGACGCTGGCCGTGGCGGTGTACAACCACTACAAGCGCCTTCAAACCCGCGGCTCGAGCACTATCAAGTCGAAAGACGATGTCGAGATCGCCAAGAGCAACATCCTGCTGATCGGGCCTACCGGCAGCGGCAAGACGCTGCTGGCCGAAACCCTGGCGCGGCTGCTCAATGTGCCGTTCACGATTGCCGACGCCACCACGCTGACCGAAGCCGGTTACGTGGGTGAAGACGTCGAGAACATCATCCAGAAGCTGCTGCAGAAGTGCGACTACGACGTCGAGAAAGCGCAGACCGGCATCGTCTACATCGACGAGATCGACAAGATCTCGCGCAAGTCCGACAACCCGTCCATCACGCGTGACGTGTCGGGCGAGGGCGTGCAGCAGGCGCTGCTGAAGCTCATCGAAGGCACCATGGCTTCGGTGCCGCCGCAGGGCGGCCGCAAGCATCCGCAGCAGGAATTCCTGCAGGTCGACACCTCGAACATCCTGTTCATCGTCGGTGGCGCGTTCTCCGGCCTGGACAAGGTCATCCTCAACCGCACGCAGAAGGGTGGCATCGGCTTCACTTCGGATGTGCGCAGCGTGAATGTGCGCCCGCATGGCACCGACCTGTTCCACGATGTGGAGCCGGAAGATCTGGTCAAGTACGGCCTGATCCCCGAATTCGTCGGTCGTCTGCCGGTGGTCGCGACGCTGGAAGAACTGGATGAAGTGGCGCTGATTTCGATCCTCAAGGATCCAAAGAATGCGCTGACGAAGCAGTACCGCCGCCTCTTCGAAATGGATGGCGCCGACCTCGAATTCCGCGATGATGGTCTTTCGGCCGTGGCCCGCAAGGCCATGGAGCGCAAGACCGGCGCCCGCGGTCTGCGCACGATTCTCGAGAACATCCTGCTCGACACCATGTACCAGCTGCCGTCGCTGAAGAACGTCAGCAAGGTGGTGGTGGATGAGAGCGTGGTGCAGGGTCACGCGCCGCCCTATGTGGTCTACAAGACCGAAGAGCCGCGCCCGGACAAGACCGTCGACGAGCCGCGTCGGGCATCGGGAATCAGCCGCTGAAGGTCGAGGGGCGCTGGCTGCTGGCCGCCGCCTCGCAACAAGACGGTCAGCGCCAGGGTGGCCTGACCTGCTTCCCGCTCGATGTGACAGCCGCAGAACTGGCTCGGCTGTCCGCCATCCTGTCGCCCGCCGAGCTTGCGCGCGCGGCACGTTTTCATGCCGTTGTACACGCCAACCGGTTTACGGTCGCGCACGCGCGCCTGCGGCAGGTGCTTGCCGCGCTGCTGGACACGGCGCCCACCGACATCGAATTTTCCGAGGGCGAACACGGCAAGCCCGCGCTGGCCGGGAAGGACGCGCATACGGGGCTGCAGTTCAACCTCTCGCATTCCGGCGGCGTCGGTCTCGTGGGCTGGGCCTGGCACCGTGCCATCGGCGTCGATATCGAGGTGTGGCGGCCGATGAGCGATGAGGCAGCCGTGGTGCGGCGCTTCTTCTCGCCTGCAGAGATCGCCGCCTATGAAGCGCTGCCGTCTGCGCTGCACACGCGTGCCTTCTTCCAGTGCTGGACGCGCAAGGAGGCTTACGTAAAGGCCTTGGGCCGCGGCCTCGGGTTGCCGCTCGCCAGCTTCGATGTGTCGCTGCAGGACAGCGGAGAAACACTGCTGCTGCGCGCTTCCGCAGTGCAGGACGATGGCCGCAGCTGGAGCATGGCCGCGCCACCGATGCATGACGGCATATCGGCTGCAGTGGTGCTCGAAGGTGCGCCGTTCCTCATCCAGCCAAGAGCTGCCGAGTGAAGAAAACGTCATGCAGGAAATGTGGGGGTTGATTACGGTGCCGTCCGCCCCTATCTACCGCTAGACTGTAACCTCAATACGGCACGCGGGAGCCATACGTGACAGAAGTGACTGCCAACAACACCATTCCGGTCATGCCGCTCCGGGATGTCGTGCTTTACCCGCACATGGT
>JANPGU010000332.1:0-4578 GCA_031424095.1 Gammaproteobacteria bacterium | reverse complement strand
AGGCGCGGGTCGCCGGCGTCGAAATTCAGAGCATCGCCAAGTTTGTCGTCAGCGCAGCCAAGGGCACGCTCAATGCGCCCGGTTGCGTAGTGGGTACTTCGGCAGCGCAGGTTGCGACGCCTGCGAGAACCATGGCGCCTGCCGCGGCCGATCCTTTCGCGCAACCCGTTACGCCCAAGTCGCCTGTTGCAGAGGCGGCGCCGCTCGCTGCAGCACCGGTGCCGACTGGTGTTACCGTGACGGGCACGCCTGCCTCTGCCAAAGTGGCGTGGCAGAAGGTCACGGGCGCTGTCGGCTTTACTGTCGTGCGGCAGCAGGCAAACACCCCCGCGGAGCAATTTGAATTGGCCGCGACCAACGAGGGCCTGTATGACTCGGGGCTGCAGTCTGCGACGGCCTACACCTATGTCGTGACCGCGAAACAGGCCGATGGACGTGCCGGCTCGACAACCGTGACTTTCACTACACCGCCGGCGGTGAACCCCGCTGGTCTCAAAGCGGCGCAGACCGACAACGGCGCCGTGGAGATCTCCTGGCAACCGGTATCCGACGCGTCCTACTATGTCGTGTTCGGCCCCGGCGCGCAGGGCGGCAAACGAGTCGACGGCGGTGCCGAGGCCGTGAAGTTCACCGCAACGCCGGTGCCCGTGGGTGCGCAGGAATGGACGGTGGGAAGCTACTACGAGCCCGGTCCAACATCTTCGGCGGCCGCTGCGTTCTCGAGAGTGCAGTTGAACGTAACGGAAATGCTCTCTGGCTGGGTGGATCTGCACACGCATCCCATGGTGAATCTCGCTTTTTCCGGGAGGCTGGTGCACGGTGGCGTGGACGTGGGTTCGCGACTGCCCGCGGACACCTCCTGCAACCGCAACATCCCCGCAAGCTCCATCGCCCACGCGTTGGGTGACGACCGGCCATCGCACGGTGGCTGGAACCTGGTGAACTTTCCGTGCGGTGACAACGCGCGGCAGTTGCTGATTCACCTGTTCCAGGAAAAGAATCATGCCGCCATGACGGCTAGCCCCGCATCGGGCTACCCGGACTTTGACCAGTGGCCGAAATGGAATGACATCACACACCAGAAAATGTGGTTCGAGTGGATCAAGCGCGCTCACGCAGGAGGTCTGCGGGTGATGGTGGCGCTGGCGACCAACAACAAGACGCTGGCCGACGGAATGTCCGGCGGAACGCCAGTGACCACACCGGACGGCGCGACCGATGACAAGACCTCTGCCGATCTGCAACTGAAGGAGATCAGGGCATTTGTCCTTCGCCACCCGACCTTCATGGAGCTAGCGCTCAGCGCGGCGGACGTCAAACGAATTGTGCAGGCCAACAAGATTGCGATCGTGCTGGGCGTCGAGATCGACAATATCGGCAACTTCAATTCGCAGCCCCTTGCCAGTTTGCCGGAGGGCGCAGCCCGCAACCTGATTGGCGCCGAGATCCAGCGACTCTACGACCTGGGCGTGCGTTACGCGTTCCCGATCCATGTGCTGGACAATGCCTTCGGCGGCACCGCCATCTACCAGGGTGGGTTCAACACTTCCAACCTGCGCGAGGCGGGTCACTACTGGAACGTCGAGTGTTCCGAGGCAGCCGATGAGATCACCTATCTGTATCAACTGGGCACGGATCCGCTCGACAACACGCTGGAGGCGGCGGGGCAGCTGCTGAAACTGGGCATCGACCCCTTCCGGCATCCGGGTCCGCCACCGGTGTGCCAGAACGGCAGGGGCCACCGCAATGCGGCCGGGCTTACTCGCGATGGTGTAAACGCGATCAAGGAGATGATGAAGCGCGGCATGATCGTCGACATCGATCACATGTCGAACAAAAGCGCAGACGCGACGCTGACGCTGGCTGAGAGCTTTTCCTACCCGGTGGTCTCGGGTCACACCGGAATCCGTGGGCAGGGGGATTCGCATGCCGAGAACAGCCGCACGCGCCGGCAGCTCGAGCGCCTGAGCAAACTCCACGGCATGCTCGGGCTGGGCTCAGATGGCGCGCATTCGCGGGAATGGGCACGCATGTATCAGACAGCGATGATCGACATGGGCTTCCGCAGCACGGACCCGGCGAAAGCCGACTACCAGAGCGGCGCGGTATCCTTTGGCACTGACCTGAATGGCCTGGTGAAAGGCCCGCAACCCGGCGGCGGCAACCGCGTGAAGTATCTGTCCGACGCGAACGCGCCGTTTCCAAACAACCAGACGGACCCCATTCCCATCAGCCAGACCGGCAACAAGCGCTGGGACTACAACAACGATGGCGTAGCGCACTATGGGATGCTGGCAGACTTCGTCAGGGACCTGCGAACTGCGCCGTCGAACGGTTACAGAGGCCCGGACGGTGCGCCACTGGGCGTTGCCGGAGAAGAATTGGTAGACCAGCACCTGTTCCGCGGGGCGAACTACTTCTGGCAGATGTGGCTGAAGATCGAAGCACGGCGTAGCGCCGTGCAATAGCGAGACGGCGCGAAAGACCGCTCAGCGCTTGGCGAACGGGTCATTCGCCGTGGGCTTGACCGGTGAGCCGCCCCGCTGCGCGAAGGGATCGTCTGCGCCGGCTGGTGCCGAGGCGGAGCTGCCGGAGCCCGCGCCTCGCGGGACGACATCGGCATCGGCTGGGACATCGGCGCAGGCAGTGGAGGCGGGCGTATCAACCGGCTTCTGCGCCGCCGCCATCGACTCTGCGCATTGCTTATCCTGCGCCAGCAGGGCCAGGCGCATGAGTCGAGGATCGTTGAAGACGCTGACCATATCGCCGACTCCGGAACCGATCCCCGCCATCGCTCGGTCGCGCTCGGGTCGTTGCTTTGCTTCCAGTGCCGCATCCTGCGCCTGCGTCTTCCTGGTCACGGCATTGGCTACCGGGCCGCCTACTACGGCGGCAGACGTCAGCGCGGGAATCTGGGTGGCTGCCAGTGCGCGTCGTTCTTCGCCCAGCTTGTCGAGCGTCCTGGTGGAACCGCACATCTTTTTCGTGGACGAAGCCACCTTACTCCGCATGTCGCGCTTGCGCATAATCTCGCCCATTTCGGCTGCAATCTGCGGGCAGCTCATGGCGCGATCGCCAGGTAGCTCGCGCGACGGCTCCGGCATCTTGAAGTTGGAGAGGTTCATCTGCGCCATCGATACAGAGGAAGAAACGGCTGCAGCAACAAGCACCGTGGTGAGGGTGAGGGAGGAGGTGAGGCGCATGACGCTACTTCCCAAGGGCCGTGGCGAGCACGGCCGTAGCCACCTGTTCGAGCATGGGCCCAATCACGTCCTCACCGTCGCGCGTGGCTTTCGCCAGCAGTGTGGCTTTCTTCGTCTCATTCGTCCCGGCCTTGGACAGCGAGTATTCGACCGTGACGGTGTCGCCCGCCTTGACGCTGGACTGCTGCGCGTCGGTCATCATGGCGGCATAGTCCTGTTGCGCGCCAGCCGCAATCGCGCTTGATGCGAACTGTCCCGCTACCATGCCCGACATGTTGTCGCCCGCACCACCCATCATGGGCAAGGCGCTTGCGAACGGCGCTAGTTTCTTGAAGATGCTGCCCGCCTTCTTCTTCTGGACGACTGAAGTCTGCAGGACGAAGCTGCAGTTCTTCTCCGCAGCTTCCGCATCGATCTGCACCGGGATGCGTGCGTCAAGCCGCACCAGCTGGATATTGGGGCCGGCCATGTATTGACCGAGCGTGGTCCGCACCGGTTCGCTCACGTCGACTGTGGCATTGTTGCCCTGGCCGAGCTGCGCCTTTGGCAGGGTGATGCATACCGCAGGCGTTGGCTTGGCGATGGCCTGGTCCGTGACCGTTGTAAGCAGCAGGATCAGCAGTGACAATTGTCGAGACCCGGAAGCGCGCGTTTTCATGTTGATTGTTCCTTGGCCAGCGGTTGATTTCCGCGCAACATACGCTGGGAAAAACGCACCGTCCACGTTGAATTCATTCGGAAAAAAAGAAAGTTCGAGGGTGATACGAATGCCATGTGAAGAGCACGTTTAGACTCCGGGGCACAGGTGTTAGTCTCAAGGTGCGATGTCTGCAATGCCCCCATCACCGCCCGAAATCACGCAGCTGCTCGAGCGATGGAATGCGGGCGATCAGCTGGCATTCGAAAGTCTGTTCCCGTTGCTGTATCCCACGCTGAGTCGGCTCGCGAATCGCGAGCTCGGCAAGGAGCGCGCAGGACACACTCTCCAGGCCACTGCACTGGTCAACGAGGCATTCATCGAGCTCGCCGGCCAGCGCAGCGTGCACTTCGAGACGCGCGGCCACTTTCTTGCCGTGGCCGCATTCGTCATGCGGCGGATCCTTACCGAGCATGCCCGTGGTCGCGCGGCCATGAAGCGAGGCGGCGGCAACGCCGTCTTTACGCTGCGGGATCCAGACGCACTGGAAAGTGATGTCGCACTTTCAGAGATCACCGCGGTGGATGCGGCCCTCGACGTGCTCGAGAAGATCGATGTCCGTGCGGCGCGCGTGGTAGTACTGCGCTTCTTCGGCGGCCTGTCACACGAAGAGACCGCGGAGGCACTGGGAATATCCGTCATCACCTGCAAGCGTGAGTGGGCTTCCGCGAAAGCATG
>JANPGU010000331.1:0-12428 GCA_031424095.1 Gammaproteobacteria bacterium | reverse complement strand
GCCTCCGAGAGCGTGGCACTGACCATGCTGTCGTTCGAGGTGGTGCGCGACGTGGCGCCGGGTGAGGCGGTGTTCATCGACGAACTCGGCCGCATGCACACCAACCAGTGCGTGCCCACCATCCGGCATACGCCCTGCATCTTCGAATACGTGTATTTCGCGCGCCCCGATTCGATCATCGACAATATCTCGGTGTACCGCGCACGCATGCGCATGGGCGAGCGGCTGGCGGAGAAGCTCAAGCGCGAGCATCCGGACCACGACATCGACGTGGTGATCCCCATTCCCGACACCAGCCGCACCTGCGCGCTGCAGCTGGCGCAGAAACTGCGCATCAAGTACCGCGAAGGGTTCAACAAGAACCGCTATATCGGCCGCACTTTCATCATGCCGGGCCAGGAGCAGCGGCTGCGCTCGGTGCGCCGCAAGCTGTCCGCTATTGATCTCGAGTTCCGCGGCAAGAACGTGCTGCTGGTGGATGATTCCATCGTGCGTGGCACCACCTCTGCGCAGATCATCGAGCTTGCGCGCGAGGCAGGCGCCCGCAAGGTGTACTTCGCCTCGGCAGCGCCGCCCGTGCGCCATCCCTATGTCTATGGCATTGACATGCCGGCCCGCTCCGAACTCGTGGCCGCCGGCCGCGATGTGGAAGAAGTGGCGCGGCAGATTGGCGCCGACTGGCTGATTTATCAGGATCTCGAAGATCTGATCTCGGCCTGCCGGCACGACAATGCCGCCATCACCGAGTTCGACACCTCCTGCTTCTCCGGTGAATACGTCACCGGCGACATCACACCGGAATACCTGCAGCGGCTCGAGCAGGACCGCTCCGATGGCGCCAAGGCGCAGCGTCGCGACAGTCCGCTCAAAGCGGTGAACTAGACAGTCTGCGCGGGACAAGCGGGCATGCGACTGCTGCTGATAGTCCAGGATGCTCGCTATCGATCACTGATCAGGCATCACGTCACCTGTGAGTGGCCTGGCGCCGAATTCGTCATGCGGTCAACCCGCGCGCACGGCGTGCTGCCGCCGGAGTTCCTGGCACAGGGCTTCGATGCGGTGCTCATCGACCAGGACTGGCACACCGGCAAGGGCATCGACTGGCTGCGTGACCTCGCCGAGCGGCGCGGTTTTGCGCCGGTGGTGTTTCTCGCCGACCAGGGCGATACGGAGACTGCCCGCCATGCCCGCATCTTCGGGGCCTTCGCGGTGCTGACCAAACAGCATTTCTCGCATGCCACGCTGGTGGAAGTGCTCACTGAAGCCGCGCGAGTGCAGCGCCGTGCAATGGCCGACTGGCGTGTCTCGCCGGCGGCCGAGGATTCCCGACGCTTTGGCGCGGTGCGCATTCCCGGGTATCGTTGCGTGCGCCGTCTCGCGGGTGGTTCGGTGTCGCAGCTTTACCTGGCCGAGAGCGAGAAGGCCGGCGCGCTGATGGTGATCAATGTGACGCCGTCGGTGCGCGACGCCTCCGGCGTCGATCAGTCCTTCGAGCGCTTCCTGCAGGAATACGAGATCGCGCACAGCCTGCATCATGCCAACATCGTGCGCTGCCATGAACTGGGCGTGGCCGATGATCATGCGTATCTGGCGATGGAATACTTTCCGGAGGGTGACCTGCGGCGCCGGATTCGATCGGGTCTCGGGCTGGTCGATGCGCTCGACATCGCGGCCCAGATCGCCGGCGCGCTGGCCATTCTCCATGAAGCCGGCACCCTGCACCGCGACCTCAAACCCGGCAATGTGCTGATGCGCAACGCGCACCGCATCGCGCTCACGGACTTCGGCCTGGCCAAGCATGCGGCGCTGGACATGGAGATCACCGATCCGGGCATCATCTTCGGAACTCCGCATTACATGAGTCCCGAGCAGGGGCATGGCGAACAGGTGGATGGCCGCAGCGACCTGTACAGTCTGGGCGTGATCCTCTACGAGATGCTCTGCGGCGAAAAGCCGTTCACCGACGCCAATCCCATGGCCATCATCTACAAGCATCGCAACCAGGCGATTCCCAGGATGCCCGCGCACGTGGCCACCTGGCAGCCGATCGTCGACAACCTGCTCGCCAAGCGGCCGGAAGACCGCTACAGCACTGCTGCGCAGGCGGAGTCGGTGTTGCGCGAGGCCGCTGTCGAAGCGCGCGCCGCAGCCGCCTGATGAGCGCCGCTGCCGAAATGCCGGGCGCCACGTTGCTGCGCGCGGCGACGCCACAGGCCTGGGCCACCTATGCCGCGCAGGAGTGGCGCCGCCTGCTGGTGGACCATGCCAATTGCGAGAAGAAGGCCGCGTCTACCGCCCTGGCCCTGATGTTTGCGTATCCGGAAGATCGCACCCTGTGCATGTCGCTGGCACGGCTGGCGCGCGAGGAGTTGCGGCATTTCGAGCAGGTACAGAAGCTCATGGCGCAGCTCGCCGTGCCAGCCATGCGCATGGGTCCCGGCCGGTATGCCGGCGCGCTGCGCACGGGACTTGCCACCGCGGAGCCGCAGCGCAAGCGTGACCTGATGCTGACGGGTGCGCTCATCGAGGCGCGCTCCTGCGAACGCTTCGAGGTGCTGGCGCCGCTGCTGCATGAACCACTGGCAGGTTTTTATGCGGGTCTGGCCGAGTCCGAACGTCGCCATGCGCGGTTGTATCTGGACCTTGCGCGCCGCGAGACCAGAGATGCGGCCGATGAGCTGGCGCTGGCGCAGCGGCTTGACGGCCTTTCGAAGGTGGAGGCGGAACTGATCGTTTCGCCGGATCCGCAGTTTCATTTCCATTCCGGCGTGCCGATGGTGGCGCAAGCGGCATGAGGAAGACGGCGGGGGTGGTGCTGTTGGTGCTGCTGCTGGCTGGCTGCACGCGCTCGGCGCCCACCGGCCTTGCGGTCGCGTCCGTATCCACCGCCCGCATCAATGCGTTGCATCTGCAGCGGCACCTGACGCAGGCCCCGCGCACGCTCGATCCCTCGCTGAACGAGGATGTATCGGGCTACACCGTCATCGACGATCTGTTCGAAGGGCTGGTGCGACTGGATGCCGCCGGCAACATCGTGCCAGGTGTCGCCGAGCGCTGGGAGTCGTCACCGGACGGCCTGTTGTGGCGTTTCCATCTGCGTCCACAGGCGAGCTGGTCGAATGGGCAGCCGGTTACCGCGCCTGATTTCATCTATTCCTGGCGGCGCGTGGTGGATCCGGCCACCGGCTCCGTCAATGCACAGCAGCTGACACCCATTGCCGGTGCATCGCAGATCATTCACGACGGTGCGTCACCGGCCTCACTGGCGGCTGTGGCACTGGACGCCCACACCCTTGAAGTCAGGCTTGCCGCACCCACGCCTTACTTTCTCTACCTCCTCACCAATTGCTGGCTGATGCCATTGCACGAGGCCGCGCTGCGCGAGCATGGCGCGAAGTGGACCGAGCCGGGCAATCTCGTGAGCAATGGCGCCTTCGTCCTCCAGACACGCGCCATCAACGGGCCGATCGCGCTGCTGCGCAATCCCCGTTACTGGGATGAGCGCTCTGTGCATCTGAGGGCGGTTACCTACTTTCCGGTGCCGGACACGGCTTCGGCTACGGCGCGGTTCCTGGCGGGCGATCTGGATGTCACGGATCGCTTCCAGCTCGATGATTTCGGCTGGCTGCATGCGGCGCTGGGTGAGCAGGTTCGCATGACCACCAATGTCGCGACCTACATGCTGGGCATGCACGTGACGCGCCCACCGTTCAACGATGTGCGCCTGCGGCAGGCCATGGTCATGGCGCTGGATCGCGAGATCCTCACCGGCAAGGTGATGAATGGCCTGTATCGTCCTGCCTACGGCATTGTGCCGCCGTTGCCTGATTATGCGGCGGTGCTGCCGGACTGGGCGCGCCTGACCGATGAAGCGCGGCATCGCGAAGCCCGCCGCCTGTATGCGGCCGCTGGCTATTCCACCGCCAGGCCGCTGCAGGTGGAGCTGTGGTATCCGATGGCCGATGCCGATACACGTCGCATGCTCGAGGCGATGGCCGCCATGTGGCGCATGAATCTCGGCGCCGATGTTCAGTTGCGCAACGAAGAATGGCGGGTGCACCAGCAGAACCGGCACATACGCAAATACCGGTTCTTCTTCTATCCATGGAGCGGCGACTATCCGGAACCGTTGTCGTTCCTCGCGCTGCCCATGCCTGGCAGCGAGCAGAACTACATGGACTTTCGGGATGCGGCCTACGCGGCAGCGGTCGGGACTGCGGTGCGCAGCACTGAGCCCAGGGCGCGGCAGGCGGCGTACCACGAGGCGGAACGCATACTGAACGCGGCGGCGGTGGTCGTGCCGGTCTATTACTACCAGAGTCGCCATCTGCTGCGCTCACAGGTGCAGGGCTGGCATGACAATCCCATGGATCGCCATTCGTCCCGCGATCTGCAACTGGCACAGGCGGGGAACCCCTAGCGGATGTGGCGCTTCCTCCTGTCGCGGCTGCTGACCGCCGTGCCCACCATGCTGGCCATCGTGACGCTGGTGTTCGTGTTGCTGCGGGCGGCCCCAGGCGGGCCTTTTGACAGCGCGAAGGAGCTGGATCCTGCCGTGCGCCTGCGCATCGAAAGCAGCTACCACCTGGACGAGCCGTTGCCGATGCAATACCTGCGCTATCTGGGGCAACTGGCGCACGGCGATCTCGGACCGTCATTCACCTATCCGGACAAGCGGGTGAACGATGTGATCGCCGACGGATTCCCGGTGGACCTTGCGATCGGCGGCTTCGCCATGCTGCTGGCCTGTCTCATCGGCATTCCCCTCGGTGCCTGGGCGGCGTGGCGCGGCGGCTGGGTCGATCGCGTGGCCGGTGGCATTGCGCTGCTGGGAATCTCCGTGCCCGTGTATGTCACGGCGCCGCTGCTGATCCTGGTGTTTGCCGTGACGCTGCAGTGGCTGCCAGCGGGCGACTGGGGCGGCGGCGCGCCGCGCTTCCTGGTGCTGCCCGTGCTGGCAATGGCCTTGCCTTACATTGCCTACATCACCCGCATCGTGCATTCCGGTATACGTGCCACGCTGGAACAGCCCTTCATCCGCACCGCGCGCGCCAAGGGACTGGGAAGCGCCGCAATACTGTTCCGCCATGCACTGCGTCCGGCGCTCATTCCCCTGGTCGCGTTCCTCGGGCCGGCGACTGCGGGGGCGATCACCGGCTCCATCGTCATTGAATCCACTTTTGCACTGCCCGGCATCGGGCGCTATTTCGTCGACGGTGCATTCAATCGTGACTACACGCTGGTAATGGGCGTGACCATCGTCTACGGCCTGCTGATCGTCACCGCCAATCTGCTGGCCGATGCCATCAACGCCTGGCTGGATCCGCGCGTGCGGCTGCAGGCATGAAGGTGGTGCCGCGGACCAGTGTCGTGCTGCTGACATTCCTGGTGCTGGCCGCCATCGTCGTTCCCTGGCTTTCGCCGCATGATTATTTCACGCCGGACTGGAACGCCATGGACCTGCCCCCGACGTTTTCACACGGACACCTGCTCGGCACGGACTATCTCGGTCGCGATCTGCTGGTGCGGCTGGCATGGGGCTGCCGCATATCCCTGCTGGTGGCGGTGGCTGCCAGTCTGATCAGCCTGACCATTGGCGTGACATGGGGTGCGGTGGCCGGCTATCTGGGCGGTCGCGTCGACACCGTCATGATGCGCACGGTCGACGTGCTGTATTCGGTGCCGTTCACACCGCTGGTGGTGGTGCTCACCGTGCTGTTCGGTCGCGACCTCATGCTGCTGTTCATCGCCATCGGCGCCGTGTCGTGGCTCGATATCGCGCGCGTGGTGCGTGCGCAGACGCAGAGTCTGGCGCAACGGGAATTCGTCATTGCCGCAGAGGTGTCGGGTCTGCATCCCATGGCCATCCTGTGGCGCCATATCGCGCCCAATCTGGTTGGCGTGGTGATTGTGTGGCTGACGCTGACCATTCCCACCGTGATCCTCACCGAGGCATTCCTGAGCTATCTGGGCCTTGGCGCGCAGTCGCCGCTCACTTCGCTGGGCGTGATGCTGGCCGACGGCGCAGCGCAGATGCGCTCCCGGCCACTGCTGCTGGTTTGTCCGGCCGTGGTGCTGATCGTGCTGGTGTACTGCTGCAACCGCATTGGCGATGCGCTGCGGGTTCGTCATGGCAACTGAGGCGCCGCTGCTGCAGCTGCAGGGCTATTCGCTGCTGCGCGCCGGTTCGGCGCCGGTGCTGCAGGATCTGTCCTTCCATGTGGGCCGCGGCGAAATCCTCGGCGTGGTGGGCGAGTCCGGCAGCGGCAAGTCGCAGTTGCTGCTGTCGCTGCTGGGAATCGCCATGCGCGATGCGCGTGCCACGGGCAGTTGCCTGTTCGATGGCGTCCAGCTTGTCGGCGCCACGGAGCCTGTTTATCGCAGTCTGCGAGGCAGGCGCATCGCCATGCTGTTCCAGGATCCGCTGCTGTCATGGAACCCGTATCTGACCATCGGCAGGCAGCTTGCCGAAGTGCTGCAGGTGCATCGTGACCTGCCGCGCAGGGCGGCAGAAGCCAGTGCCGCCGCGGCGCTGTCTTCCGTCGGACTGGTCGATACACAGCGCCTGCTGCACCAGTATCCGCATGAGCTGTCGGGTGGCATGCGGCAGCGGGCCATGCTGGCCATGGCGGTGCTGGCCGAACCGGATCTGCTGCTGGCCGACGAGCCCACCACCGCATTGGATGCCACCACGCAGATCGCCATTCTTGACCTGCTGGCCCGGCTGCGCGAGCGCGGCATGTCGGTGCTGCTCGTGACGCATGATCTGGGCGTGGTTGCACGCGTGGCCGACCGGGTGGTGGTGATGCGCAGCGGACGGATCGTGGAGCAGGGCGCGACTGCCGGATTGTTGCGCCAGCCTGCCAGTGACTACACGCGTGAACTGCTGTCTGCCGCACGCCAGATCGAGCGCAAGGAGTCCGGCCCATGAACGGACCGCCACTGCTCGAGGCGCGTGATCTGTCCGTGCGGCATGTGCGCCGCTCGGGCTGGCTGTCGCGGCGTGCTTCCACCGAAGTGCTGCGTGGCGTGAGCCTGCAGCTGGCGGCCGGTGAGAAACTGGCCGTGGTGGGCGAGTCAGGCAGCGGCAAGTCGACGCTGGTGCGCGCGCTGCTGCGGCTGATACGCCCGCATGCCGGCCAGGCGCTGATTGCAGGATCGGACCTCGCCATCCTCACGCCGGCCGAACTGCGTGTGCAGCGGCGGCGAGTGCAGCTGGTGTTCCAGGATCCCGTGGCATCGCTCAATCCGGCGATGACCGTAAGCCAGATCGTTGCGGAGCCGCTGCGGGCAGAAGGCGGTCACTCCGTGGATGCGCGCGGGGAGCGGGTAGTCGCGCAGCTCGCGGCAGTTGGCATCGGGGCAGACTTCCTTGCGCGTCGCCCGCAGCAGCTTTCCGGCGGCCAGGCGCAGCGCGTGGCACTGGCGCGCGCCCTGATCGCGCGGCCACAGGCCCTGATCTGTGATGAACCGGTGTCGGCGCTGGACATGAGCCTGCGCGCCCAGGTGCTGCAGCTGCTCGCTGACCAGTGCCGCCAGCGCCAGCTCGCCATGCTGTTCGTGACCCATGATCTGTCAGCGGCACGGCTGCTCTGTGACCGCGTACTGGTGCTGTGCCGGGGCGAGGTGGTGGAGGCGGCGACTACCGAAGAGCTGTTTTCCCGGCCACAGCACCCCTACACGCGCGCATTGCTTGATTCGATGCTGAGTGTGGATGGACCGCGCGCCATCTCCAGCAGTTCATAGCTGCCGTCCGCCTGCAGCACCAGGCAGCTCCCCTGGTCGTACCAGTCGCCGAGCACGATGCGTGTGGCACTGCGCCCGTCGACCAGCAGCTTGTGAATGCCGGGACGATGCGTGTGGCCGTGTATGAGCAAATCGGTGCCGCCACAGCGCAGCGCCGCCGCGACGGCTGTGGCTTCCACGTCCATGATCTCGCTGCGCATCTGCCGCGTGTGTTCATGGCTGCCTGCGCGTGCCATCTGCGCCAGGGCGCGGCGCGTATTCACCGGCAGACCGAGATAGGCAGTCTGGAATGCCGTTGACCGCGTGAGCGTCCTGAACTGCTGGTAGCCCTGATCCGCCGTGCAGAGCAGATCTCCATGGCTGAGCACCACCCGCACGCCGCCGATCTGCAGCAGCGTCGGATCCGGCAGCAGTTCGCAGCCGCTGCGCTGCTCGAACTGGGTTCCCAGCAGGAAGTCGCGGTTGCCACGCATGACCCAGCAGGGTGTGCCACCGCGGGTCAGTCTGCGCAGTGCGGCGCAGATCTCGTCGCGCACGGCTTCGCCGTCGTCATCGCCAATCCAGGTTTCGAAAAGATCGCCCAGGATGTAGAGGCCGGCACTGTTGCGGGCTTCGTCTTCCAGGAAATGGCGGAACTGCGCCACCGCATCGGCAGCCGTCGCATCGAGGTGCAGGTCCGAGACAAACAGATGACGGCCGGAGGACATGCATCGAATATAATGGAGCGATGCCGCAAAGTCCTGTCGTAACCCGCTTCGCACCGAGTCCCACCGGCGAACTGCATCTCGGCAATGCGCGCACGGCGCTGTTCAATGCGCTGCTGGCACGCCGCACCGGCGGCACTTTTCTGCTGCGCATCGAAGATACCGATGCGGCACGCAGCAGCCCTGCGCATACGCAGCTGTTGCTTGACGACCTGCGCTGGCTGGGCTTGCAGTGGAGCGGCGAGCCGCTGCATCAGTCCCAGCGCACGGCCATCTACGACGAACACCTGGCGCGCCTGCAAGGCAGTGGCATGGCGTATCCGTGTTTCTGTTCGGCGCGCGAACTCGAACTGGCGCGCACGGCCCAGCAGGCCGCTGGCCGCCCGCCACGTTACTCGGGTAAATGCCGCGCATTGTCCGACGGCGAACGGGCAGCCATGGTCGCGAAAGGCGTGCCGGCCTCGATCCGGTTCGCGGTGCCCCGGGAAGGCGCGGTGGGCTTTGTCGATCTGGTGCACGGGCCGCGCAATTTTGCGAATGCCGACATCGGCGATTTCGTGCTGCGCCGGGCGGATGGCTCGGCTGCGTTCTTCTTCTCGAACGCAGTGGACGACGCGCTGAGCGGCGTGACGCAGTTGCTGCGCGGTGATGATCACCTGAGCAACACGCCGCGCCAGTTGCTGATCCTGCGGGCGCTGGATCTGCGGGCGCCACAATACGGACACTTGGCGCTGCTCACGGGTCCGAGCGGTGCGCCACTGTCGAAGCGCGATGGTGCGGTGAGTCTGCGGGCCATGCGCGACGAGGGGATGCTGCCGTCGGCGCTGCTGAACCACCTGTTCCGGCTGGGGCATTCCACCCCGCGCCATGAATTGCTGTCGCTGGATGAAATGGCTGCCGCCTTCGAAACGGTACATCTGCAGCGCTCACCGGCGCAGTTCGAGCACAGTCAGCTTTTGGTGTGGCAGAAGGAGACCGTGCATCGGCTCAACTTCGAAGAGGCGGTCGATTGGCTGGGCACGCGTTTGCCGGCGGAACTCCCGGGTGAGCAGCGGCAGGCGTTCATCGCTGCCGTGCTGCCAAATGTGGTGCGACCGGACGATGTGCTGCCCTGGATAGAAGTGGTCTTCGGCAGTGATCCGCAGCCCGATGGCGAAGCCGCAGCGGCGCTGGAAGGCGCCGACCGTCCGCTGTTCGCCGCTGCCGCGGGCGCCGCCGCCCGCAATGACTTTGGCGCCATCGTGTCCGCCGCCAAGGTGGCCACGGGGCTGAAAGGACCGGCGCTGTTCAAGCCACTGCGTGCGGCATTGACCGGACGACTGGCCGGCCCCGAGCTTGGTCCGCTGTTGCGCGCCATGCCGCCGGGCACCGCGCAGCGCCGCCTGGGCCGATTCGCATAAACTCCCGGCATGCTGAGCATCCATAATTCCCTGTCCGGGAGACAGGAGCCGTTTCAAGCGCTCGAGCCCGGCGTCGTGCGCATGTATGTCTGCGGCATCACGGTCTACGACTACTGCCATATCGGCCACATGCGCATGCTGGTGGCCTTCGACGTGGTGCAACGTTACCTGCGCTACAGCGGCTACCGCGTCGACTATGTGCGCAACATCACCGACATCGATGACAAGATCATCCGCCGCGCCGCCGAGCGGGGCGAGGCCATCGATGTGCTCACCGCGTGCTACATCGCCGCGATGGATGAAGACGCGGCGCAGCTGGGCGTTGCGAAGCCGGACCACGAGCCCCGCGCCACCGCCTACGTGCCGCAAATCGTCGCGCTCATCGAAGCGCTGATTGCGCGCGGCCACGCCTACGCTGCCGGCAACGGCGACGTCATGTATTCCGTCACCAGCTTCGCGAACTACGGCGCGCTTTCCGGTAAGCGCCTCGAAGACCTGCGCGCCGGCGCGCGCGTGGACGTGGACGAGGCCAAGCGTGATCCGCTGGATTTCGTGCTGTGGAAACAATCCAAGCCCGGTGAACCAAGCTGGCCTTCGCCCTGGGGTGCGGGTCGCCCGGGCTGGCATATCGAATGCTCGGCCATGTCCATGGCGCTGCTGGGCGAGCACTTCGACATCCACGGCGGCGGCATGGACCTGAAGGTCCCGCACCACGAGAACGAGATCGCGCAGAGTTGCGGTGCCACCGGCCACAAGTTCGCCAATTACTGGCTGCACAACGGCTTCGTGAATGTGGACAGCGAGAAGATGTCCAAGTCGCTGGGCAATTTCTTCACGCTGCGCGAGGTCCTGCCGCACCTGCGCCATCCGGAAGTCCTGCGGTATTTCCTGGTGGCCAGCCACTATCGCGGCCCGATCAACTACACACTCGAGAATCTGCAGCAGGCCGATGCCACGCTGGGTGGACTCTACAACGCGCTCCGCGGCGTGCCGGCCGCCGCCGCGACTTCCGCGGCTGCGGACAGCTTTCGGGACGAGTTCCGGCTGGCCATGGATGACGATTTCAATTCACCCAAGGCGCTGGCTGTCCTGCAGCGCATGGCGCGCGACATCAATGACGCCAAGGTGCGTGGCGCCGAGGCCTTGCAGGGTGCGGCGCAACTGGCTGCGGTGTTCCGGGAACTGGCTGCAATCCTCGGTATCTGCCGGCTCGATCCC
Organism: Gammaproteobacteria bacterium; assembly: GCA_031424095.1. GTDB lineage: Bacteria > Pseudomonadota > Gammaproteobacteria > Steroidobacterales > Steroidobacteraceae > ZC4RG30. The sequence goes on along the minus strand of JANPGU010000331.1, from coordinate 1,360 downwards.
GAGCAGTGGTTCCGGCTTGCCGCGCCGGGTAGTGCGGCAGGCCCTGCTGATGTGGAAATAGAGGCTGCGATTGCCGGGCGTCTGGCCGCGCGCAAGGCGCGTGATTTCAAGGAGTCGGATCGCCTGCGCGATGAGCTGGCGCAGGCTGGCGTGATCCTGGAAGACAAGCCGGACGGCACCACCGTCTGGCGTCGCAAATAGGCCTAGCGCGGCGGCGGCGTGAGCGGCTGCTCGGTTGGCCGCACGGCGGTGTGCACCAGTCCTTCGCGGAACTGGTAAGCCTCGAGCGTGTTCTGGATCAGCATCGCGATGGTCATTGGACCGACGCCGCCGGGCACCGGCGTGATCCACGAAGCGCGTTCCTTCGCAGTGTCGAATTCCACATCGCCCACCACCTTGCCCGAGGGCAGGCGGTTGATGCCCACGTCGAGCACGATGGCGCCGGCCTTGATCCAGTCGCCCTTCACGAATTCTGCCTTGCCGATGCCGGCGACCACGAGGTCGGCGCGCTTCACATGGCCAATCAGATCCTTCGTCTGGCTGTGGCAGATCGTCACCGTTGCGCCACGCATCAGCAGTTCGAGCGCGGCGGGACGGCCGACGATATTCGACTGGCCGATGATCACGGCGTCCATGCCCTTCGGATCGAGGCCCTCGTGTTCCAGCATCTTCATGCAGCCATAGGGCGTGCAGGGGCGCAGCCGGGGAGTGCGCTGCGCCAGCAGGCCCATGTTGACGGGATTGAATCCGTCCACGTCCTTCTCGACGGCGATCGCATCGATCACGGACTTGCTGTCGATGTGCTTCGGCACGGGCAGTTGCACCAGTATGCCGTCAATCGCCGGGTCCGCATTCAGTGCCTGCACCACGGCCATGACTTCCGCCTGCGTTGCCGATTCCGGCAACACCTTCACCACGGAGTGCATCCCGGAGGCCTCGGTGGCCACATGTTTGTTGCGCACGTAGATCTGCGAAGCGGGATCCTGGCCGACGATGACGACCGCAAGGCCCGGAGGACGCTTGCCCGCCGCTTTCAGCGCGGCGACCTGAACCTGGATCTTGTTGCGCAGCGCCTGCGCAATCGCCTTGCCATCGAGCAAACGTGCCGTCATTTGATCTACAAGCTCCCCGGTGTTGAAACGGGCGGTAGGGTATCATCGCGTTGTCGGGGCGTGGCGCAGTCTGGTAGCGCATCTGCTTTGGGAGCAGAGGGTCGGAGGTTCAAATCCTCTCGCCCCGACCAATTCGATTCCTGTCGGAGTCAGCTATGAGTGATCCGCTCATACTCGCGCGCATTCAGTTCGCCGCGAACATCAGTTTCCACATCCTGTTTCCCACCATTTCTATCGCAATGGCGTGG
>JANPGU010000330.1:0-2149 GCA_031424095.1 Gammaproteobacteria bacterium | reverse complement strand
AGGCCGTGATAACTCGCGCCGCGGCGGATCCGCAGCCCCAGGCTGCCGAGTTTGCGACCATCGACATACACGCCAGGCGCATCGCGTCTGCCCACGGCAGTAATTCCATGCGCGGCGGCGAGCCCGATCACCGCCTCTTCGAGCTTCAGCACCAGCGCGCGAACCGACAGTCCCAGCCGTCGCACATCCAGCAGTGGATAGGCCACCAGCTGACCGGGACCGTGATACGTGACCTGCCCGCCCCGATCGGTGGCGATCACGGGAATATCGCCCGGTAGCAGCAGATGGTTGCGATCGGCGGCCATGCCCAGCGTGTACACAGGCGGGTGCTCGAGCAGCCACAGCTCATCCAGCGTGGTGTCAGTGCGTGCATCGGTGAAACGCTGCATGGCCTGCAGGGTCGGTTCATACTCGACCCGCCCCAGCCAGCGCAGGATCACGGCGAAACCGTCAGCCCGACGTTGTTGCCGGCGAGTGCCTGTTCGGCGCGATAGCTCGAGCGCACCATCGGTCCGGACACGCATTCGCGGAAGCCGCGTGCGAGACCCGCTGCGCGGAACTGCAGGAACTGATCCGGTGTGACGAAACGCGCCACGGACAGATGATTGGGAGTGGGACGCAGATATTGACCCAGCGTCAGGATGTCCACCTGTGCCGCGCGCAGGTCGTCCATCGCTGCCAGGATCTCGTCGTCGGTTTCACCCAGTCCCAGCATCAGGCTGGACTTGGTCAGCACCGCAGGCCGGTGTCGCTTGGCATGCGCCAGCACCGCCAGTGTCTGCTCATAGCCGGCGCGCGGATCGCGCACTGGATGCGTCAGGCGACGCACGGTTTCCAGGTTCTGCGCGAACACCTGCAGCCCGGAATCGACCACCGTTTCCACATCACGCAGCACGCCCTGAAAATCCGGAGTCAACGCCTCCACTGCGGTCGCCGGGGTACGCTGTTTGATCGCCTGTACACAGGCGGCAAAATGCGCGGCTCCGCCATCGGCAAGGTCGTCGCGGTTGACACTGGTCAGCACGATGTAGGACAGGCCCATCAGCGCAACGCTCTCGGCCACATGTGCCGGTTCATCGGCATCGAGCCAGCCGCGCGGATTGCCCGTATCCACCGAACAGAAACGGCAGGCGCGCGTGCACACCGCGCCCATCAGCATGATGGTGGCGGTGCCAGCGTTCCAGCACTCGCCGATATTGGGGCACTTGGCTTCTTCACACACGGTTGCAAGCTTGTGCGCGTGTACGTTGCGACGGATCTCGGCATAGCGCTCGCCGCTTCCGGGCTTGGCCTTGAGCCAGCTGGGCTTGCCAGTGAGTGGTGTGGCCGCAGGCGCATCACCTCGCGGCTTCTGGCCATCGCGGATGGCGGTGAAGCCCTGCGGCGTCAGGTATTTCTCGCCGCTGCGCGCTGCGGTGCCAAATGGCGCCGCCGGCTCGACGACAACGCGGATTTCCTTGAGCTCAGCCATGAGCGGTCATCCTCGCACGCCGCGAAGCTCAGCGTCGAGCTGTGCCAGACGCGCCGGAGTGCCGATATCAAGCCAGGTTCCCGTGTGTTTCTGCCCGCCCAGGCGCCCTGCATCCCGGGCGCGCAGCAGCCACGGCAGCAGGGGGAAGCGCCCCGGCGCGGCGCCGGCGAAGATTTCCGGATCCAGCAGCGCCACGCCGGAATAGGTCAGCCGTTCGCCCGCCGTGGCTGTGATCCGGCCCTGCGCCAGATGGAAATCCCCTTTCTGGTGGTGTTCGGGATTCGGCACCAGCACCAGCTGCGCCAGGTCACCTGCGGTGAGCCTGAGCTGCGTGAAATCGACATCGGTGAACACATCGCCGTTGACCAGCAGGAACGGATCCTTGCCCAGCAGGGGCAAGGCCTGTACCAGTCCGCCGCCGGTCTCCAGCGCCGGCCACGGCTCGCGGCTGTAGGCAATGCGCAGTCCGAATGCGGCACCGTCACCCAGCGCCGTGGCGATCATTTCACCGAGCCAGGAAAGATTGATCACGACCTCGTGGATGCGCGCCGCAGCCAGTCGCTGCAGATGCCACGCGATCAACGGTCTGCCGGCCACTTCGAGCAGCGGCTTCGGGCAACTGTCGGTGAGTGGCCGCATCCGCTCGCCACGGCCTGCTGCCAGCAGCATGGCCTTCAC
>JANPGU010000329.1:0-14474 GCA_031424095.1 Gammaproteobacteria bacterium | reverse complement strand
GCTTGTGCAACTCGATGACACGTCGATCCGGGACACCCTGGCTTCGGCCGGCACTGCGGCGCAGACCGCAGCGCAGGCCTACGACCAGGCACAGCGCCAGTACGAACGTCTCGCGAAACTGCGTGAAGGTGGTCTGGTTTCAGTACAACAACTGGAGGATGCGGAAGTTCGCCGCAACGCCGCACAAAGTGACCGCGATGCGGCCAGGAGCCGGCTGGTCGCGGCGCAGCAGCAGCAGCAGCGCACCATGGTGCGCGCCCCCTTCGATGGCATCGTCAGCGATCGTCAGGTCTCGGCCGGCGACACCGCGCAGATCGGCAAGGAACTGCTCAAGGTCATCGATCCGGGCAGCCTGCGCTTCGAGGGCTTCATCTCGGCCGACACCATCGGTACGGTGCACCCGGGACAAACAGTCTCGTTTCGAGTGCATGGCTTCAACGACCAGGAATTTCGTGGCACGATCACGCGCGTGAATCCCACGGCCAATGCGACCACACGTCAGGTGGAAGTGCTGGTGAGTTTCGCCCAGGGCCAGCAACAGCCAGGAATCTCCGGGCTCTACGCCGAGGGTCGGGTCGAGACCAGCCAGAAAGAGGGCTTCGCCCTGCCCGCCAGCATGGTCGTCCGCGACGGCGACAACGCGTTCGCGTGGCTGGTGAAGGGTGGCAAGCTGCAGAAGACCGCGCTCAAACTCGGCGAGCGCGATCCGCGCAGCGGTGAGTACGCCGTGGTCGCGGGATTGGCCGAAGGCGATGCCGTGCTGCGCTATCCCAGCAGCACCCTGCACGATGGACAGGCGGCGCAGCTGCCCGGGAAGTAGCCCATGTTCCTTTCCAACTTCAGCATCCGGCAGCCCGTGACCACTGTGGCCATCATCATCGTGCTGATGTGCCTGGGGTTGCTCGCGATCAAGAACCTGCGCGTGAACTCCATCCCGGACGTGCAGCAGCCGGTGCTGGTGGTGAACATCCCCTATCCGGGTGCGTCACCTGAGGCCGTCGAGCGGGAAATCATCAACCGCGTCGAAAAGCCGCTGCAGAGTATTCCGCAGGTAAGCGAAATCCGCTCGAACGCGTCGGAAGGCCGGGCGCAGATCATTGTCATTTTCGGCTTCCACAAGAACATGGTGGAAGCGGCTGACGAGATCCGCAACGCCATCGCCACCGTCCGCTACAAGATGCCGCTCGAGATGCGCGAGCCGGTGTTGTTCCGCGCCGATCCATCTGCTGAACCGGTGCTGCAGCTGTCGCTGGCTTCCGATACGCAGTCACTGGCCGAAATATCGCGACTGGCCGAAGATCAGCTGGCGGACCGCTTCCGCGCCATCAATGGCGTGTCATCAGTCGACGTGAACGGCTCGCTGCGGCGCGAACTCTCGGTGCTGCTGCGCGCCCAGAAGCTGCGTGAATACAACATCTCCGTGGCCGAAGTAGTGAACGCGCTGCGCCGGCAGAACACCACCGCACCGGTGGGCCGTGTGCAGGGCGAACTCGACGAACAAAACATCCGTCTGGTCGGGCGCATCGAATCCCCGCGCGAGTTCGAGAACATCGTGCTGCGCCGCCGTGGCGATGAAATGGTGCGCCTGGGCCAGGTGGCCGTCGTGCAGGACGGTTTCGCCGAGCAATCTGGCTACAGCCTGCGCAATGGCCATCCGAACGTTGGCATGTCGATCACGCGCTCACGCGATGCCAGCACGGTGTCTGTGGCGGCAGATGTGCGCGCCATGTTGAAGGACATCCAGACAACGCTGCCTGCGGGCACCACGCTCAGCGTCACGCAGGATGACGGCAAGACCTCCAGCGAACAGCTCAACAACGTTATCGAAGCGCTGATCCTCGGCGCCGGCCTCACGATCTTCGTGGTTTACGCCTTCCTGAATTCCTGGCGTTCCACATTGATCACCGCCCTGTCGCTGCCCACCTCGGCCATTGCGGCCTTCATCGCCGTGTGGCTGGCAGGTTTCACGCTCAATTTCATGACACTGCTGGGCCTGTCGCTGGCCATTGGCGTGCTGATCGACGACGCCATCGTGGTGCGCGAAAACATCGTGCGGCATCTGGAGCGCGGTGAGGATCGGGTCACGGCGGCACGCAATGGCACTGCCGAAATCGGCCTTGCGGTGGCCGCCACCACTTTTTCGATCATGGCCGTGTTTGTGCCCGTTGCCTTCATGGGCGGTGTGGCGGGTGAGTGGTTCCGGCCATTCGCAATCACCGTCGCCACGTCGGTGATGGTGAGCCTGTTCATCTCGTTCACGCTGGATCCGATGATGTCGGCCTACTGGGGTGACCCGCCTGGCTACGAGAAGATGCCGCGCGGCCCGGTCGGCACCGTGCTCACGCGTTTCAATCACTGGTTCGACCAGCAGGCCACGCGCTACAGCAGCGTGATCGCCTGGGCGCTGCATCACCGCATCTGGATGGCGCTGATTGCACTGGCAACGTTTGCGGGCGCCATCACCCTGCAAGGTACTCTGGGTCGTACCGACTTCCTGCCCAAGACCGATGGTGAAACGATCGCCGTGCAGGTGAATGCGCCGTCCAGCGCCAGCCTGCAGTACAAGCTGCGCAAGGTGGAGAGAGCTGCCGAGCTCGCGCGGCAGCTGCCGGAGACCAGGGCCACCAGCACCAACGTGAACGCTGGCGGCGGTCGTGTGTATATCGACCTTGGCCCCAAGAGCGAACGCAACCGCAGCGCCAGCGAGGTGGCCGAGGCAATGCGTGCCAAGCTCAGGCAGCTGGTCGGCTCCGAATACATCGTGCTCGACGATCTCAACAACGGCGCCCAGAAACCCGTGCAGATCCAGTTCTATGGCCCCGATTCACGCCGCCTGATGGAGATCACTGCCGATTTCCTGAACGAACTTGCAAAGGTTCCTGGCGCGGTGGACGTAGGTTTATCGGAACAGGAGCCTAAGGACGAACTTCGCATCGAGCTGGATCGCGGCCTCGCCAACCAGCTGGGCATCTCCGTTGACGATGCCGCGCAGGCGCTGCGCGTGGCGTTCGCCGGTGTCGAAGTGGGCGACTGGGTCGATCCCACCGGTGAATCGCGCGATGTGGCCGTGCGCCTGCATCCCGACGACCGCGTCGATGCTTCGAACATCGAACGCCTGCCCGTGGCCGTAGGCGGCAGCAACATGCTGGTGCCGCTGGAGCAGATCGCGAAGATCACGATGGACAAGGGTCCGGCGAGCATCCAACACCTGGACGGCAAGCGCACCGTGTCGGTTTCGGCGAATGTTCAGGGTCGGGGGTCCGGAGAGGTCACCGCCGACGCCAAGAAAATCGCCGCGAAGATCGATTTCCCCACCGGTTTTGGCGTGTCGCTGGGCGGTGCCTCGCAGGATCAGGAGGAAATCTTCAGCGAGATGATCTCGGCACTGCTGATGGGCATTGCCGTCATGTACCTGGTGCTGGTGGTGCAGTTCGGCTCATTTACGGCACCACTGCCAGTGATGATTTCGCTGCCTCTGTCGCTGATTGGCGTAGTGCTGGCACTGTTGTCCACGGGTGGCTCGCTGAACCTCATGAGCCTGATCGGCGTGATCATGCTGATGGGCCTGGTCGCCAAGAACGCCATCCTGCTGCTCGACTGCACGCGCAAGGAGGAGGCGCGTGGTGTGGAGCGCGAGCAGGCCTTGATGAGTGCCGGACACCAGCGTCTTCGACCCATCCTGATGACCACCTTCGCGCTGATCGCCGGCATGATGCCGGTAGCGATCGGCATGGGGGAAGGCGGCGAGTTTTATCGGCCCATGGCGGTCGCCATCATCGGCGGCACCATCACCTCCACCTTCCTCACACTGCTGGTCGTTCCCACTTTCTACGACAGCATCGAACTGTCGCGCGACCGGGCGGTGGCGAAGTTCAGGCGGCGCTCCGAACAGCGTGGTGCAGCACTGGGCTTCCTGCTCACTCTTGGCGAAGCATTGCTTACCTTGCTGTTCGTGCGCTTCCTGTTCCGGCTGGTGAGCCGGGGCGGATCACGTGCAGCAGCAACCGCGCACTAGCGCCACTCTTCTTTAGGTCTCCATGAAACACCGAAACTGCCTGCTGCCCATTGCAATAGCCTGTTTCGCAGCTGCGTCCGGCGCTGCGGAGCAACCCTGGGTGACCCGCAGCAACCAGAATGCCCAGCTGTTGCTGGAGGTAGAGGCCAAATACTCGCCCGAAAGCGCCAGCAGACTGGGCGTGGAAGGCTACGACGATGCCATCAGCGACTATTCGCGGGATACCTACGAAGCCAACCGCCGTGACCTGCAGAAGGTCATTGCCGAGTATCGCCGCCGCGCCGTCACCGAGACCGACCGACGCGTGCGGCAGGATCTGCAGATTCTGAGCCAGTCGGCCGAGGACGAGCTGACCTCGGCCCGCCTCGACCGCAAGTATTTCATCCCGTTCTACAACATCGTCGGCATGGTGTTCCGGGTGGTACAGCAGACCATTGATCCGCGTATTCCACCGCAGCGCCAGCGGGCGCTGCTGATCCGCCTCGACAAGTACATCGGAGCCACCAAGGGCTTCCGGCCGGTCGGTGAGCTCGCCAAGGAACTCACCCTGGCGCGCATCAAGGCCGATCGCTCGCTGCTCGGCCCCTATGTCGATGAGATCGGCAAGGTCATCAACGATGCACCGACCATGATCGCCGGCATCCGCGACCTGCTCGCCGACAGCCAGTTGCAAGGCTGGGAGCAGCGCTTTGCAGTGCTCGAGCGCCAGCTCACCGGCTACAACAACTGGCTGAAAAGCGACCTGCTGCCGCGCGCGCGCGCGGACCACCGCCTGCCACCGGAAGTCTATGCCAATAACCTGCGCCAGTACGGGGTGGACATACCCGCCGAAGAACTGGTGGCGCGCGCTCTGACGTCGTTTGCCGAGATCCGCAATCAGATGACGATCACAGCGAGTCTGCTCGCGCAGGAGCGTGGCTGGAGTGAGCGCGACTATCGTGCGGTGATCCGCAAATTGAAGGAACAGCAGGTGCCAGCGGCCGACGTCATGGCGCTGTACCGCTCGCGGCTCGGCCAGATCGAGGCCATCGTGCGCGAACAGCACATCGTCACGCTGCCCGACCGGGCCGCATCGATCCGGCTGGCAACGCCGGCCGAAAATGCGCAGCAACCGGCGCCGCACATGGATCCACCGCGGCTGATCGGCAACACCGGCGAATATGGCGAGTTCGTACTCACCACCGGCATGTCACCGGATGCCACCGGCAAGGCGCTGGCCTTCGACGACTTCACGCACCAGGCTGCCACCTGGACGTTGACCGCGCATGAGGCGCGCCCCGGGCATGAGCTGCAGTTCGCGCGCATGCTCGAATCCGGTGTCTCGACTGCACGCGCTGTGTTCGCCTTCAACAGTGTGAACGTCGAAGGCTGGGCCCTGTATGCCGAGGCCGAGATGCAGCCCTTTGAGCCGCTGGACGGCCAGCTCATCACGCTGCAGATGCGCCTGCACCGGGCGGCGCGCGCCTTCCTCGATCCCATGGTCAACCTGGGCCAGCTCACGCCGGAGCAGGTAAAAGACTTCCTTATGCAGGAGGTGGTGTATTCGGAAGGCATGGCCACGCAGGAAATGCAGCGCTATGTGTTTCGCTCGCCGGGCCAGGCGACGTCATATTTCTATGGCTACCAGCGGATCATGGAGACGCGCCAGGCGGCGCAGCTGGCCATGCGCGAAAAGTTCGATCGCCAGGCCTACAACGACTTCCTGCTGAACCAGGGTCTGCTGCCGCCTGCCCTGCTGCGCGCGACAGTGATGGAGGATTTTGTCGGGCGTAGCGCTGCGCGTTGAACGGCCGCAGAAAACTTTAGCGTCGCGCCTCCGTTGCCATGCGCAGGGCCAACCCGGCGAGGACAGTCCCCATCAGCACCGCTGGATGAGCACACTGCCTCGCGACGGATCGATGAACTGGGGCAACAGCGACAGATAGAGCAAAGCAGCATTCGGATTCAGCAATTTGGTGAAGTGCCCCAGCAGGAACAGGCGTCGTGGCGAATCGGTCTGCAGATTGCGCAATTGGAACGGTGCCCGTCCGCCTGGCCTGAGCACCTGCCGCGCGAGATAGAGCAGGTAATACGCTCCCGCCAGCCGCAAGGCGTCATAGGCCAGAGGCAACGTCATGACAAATGCCGTGATGCCGAACGCTGCGCAGAGCATACAAAACACAAAACCCAACGCCGCACCGCTCAGGGAAATGAAATAGATAGTGTTCGGACCCGGCGTGAGAACCATCGCGAGCGCGACCAGCGAAAATACGATCTGGTCTGAAAGCGTTGGCATGGGGCGAACTTGTCTCCAGCCATCGTGGTTATCGGCAACAGCATACCGGGACTGCAAATGTCCGCCCGCCGGGCCAGCGACAGACGGTTTGTGGCCGCTCCAGCACCCGAACGGTTCCCGGGTCCACCCGGCTTTTGCTATCTTTCCTGCATGCAGGATCTGCAGGACACCCCTCTGGCGCTGACCGACCCCTTCTTGCTGGGGGACTGGCGCGTGCATCCGGGCCTGAACCGCCTCGAACCGCTGGCCGGCGGCGAGGTCTTGCGACTCGAACCCAAGGCGATGGATGTGCTGTGCGCGCTGGCTTCCCGCGCCGGCCAGACCGTGTCGCGCGATACGTTGCTTGGCGACGTGTGGCAGGGTCGCGTGGTAGTCGATGGCGTGCTCGCTCGCGTGATCCGCGCACTGCGCCTGGCACTGGGCGATGACGCGCGCCAGCCACGCTACATCGACACAGTTTCCAAGCGCGGCTATCGCCTGCTGCAATCGCCGCGCGCCGATCACCAGCCCGCAGCTTGCGCAGAACCTGCGATCCACTTGCTCACTCGTGCTCCGGTGCCGAGCCGCAGTACGCGTGGGGTGATATCGCTGAGTGTTCTCGCGCTGGCACTCGCGCTACTGCCCGGCACGGCGGTCACCCAGCGCGTACTGTGGGTCGATGACCACCCGGACCAGAACCAGCGGGAAATTGCCGTTCTGCGCCAGATGGGTTTCGCCGTACATACCGCGCTAAGCAATGAGCAGGCCGCCGAACGCCTGCGCAATGGTCGCTACGCGGTGCTGATCTCCGACATGTTCCGGCCCGCGGCAGGCTATGCGGGCCTGCGCCTGCCGCACGAAGTCACCACTGATCGCAACCAGTTGCCGCCGGTTGTTTACTACGTCAGCAAGGTGGATGCGCCGCGCACCGCCGAAGGCTATCCGGTTACCAGTCGTCCGCGCGAGCTGTTCGCAATTGTGCGGGATCTGATGGCGACGCGCTGACCACCGCGCTGCCTTCGAACAGCCGCCGCGCCAGCAGCGATGCTTCGTCCGCATCGCTCCGCAATCCGGCTTCCAGATAGATGCGCACGCGCGGTCGCCACTGCAGACCAGAACTGCGCCACGCAAACAGTGCACCGAGTTTCTGTTCCGGCGTGAAGCGCGCGTGCAGCTCGCGCTGCAGGGCAAAATAGCGATCGATCTGCTCGGAACGGTAAAACCGCGAAACGCGCCACAATCGACGTTGCGGCGCCGCCAGATCGCCGGCCAGCTGCAGTCCCGACGGATTCACCTGGAGCCAGGCCAGCACCACGCGCATCGAGGCATTGGTGGTCAGCGGCACGCGCGGCAATGGCGCAGCGCCACCCGCCGCCAGTGCGCGCGACACAAACTCCACACAATAGAATGCGGCATCGTCATCGGCATCGAAGTGCCCGTCGAAGGCTGTGTGACTGGCGAAATGCGCCCGCGCAAAGCGCACGACAGCATCCACGTCCGTGTCCGGTGGCGGCGCATAGGCCTCGATGATGCCTGGCCGTTGCAGGAAGCTGCGCAGCGTCACCCGCCGCACGCCACCACCCAATTGCAGCGTGGGCGGACCGCGACTCCAGGGCGTGAACACGCCGAATGACTCGTACACCATCGGCCCTTTGGCCTCCATGACGATCAGGCCGGCATGGGTGAAAGGTGCCTGGCGCTGCGCGGCCAGGGACAGGAACAGACTCGCGGCAGCCGGACGCTCGATGAGTACAACAAGTCCGTCGCGCACTGGCAGGCCAAGATACTCATCGCCAGCACCCGGCTGATCCACTTGCCACGTGCCACAGGCTTCAGCTCCGCCGTAGTTGTTCGGCAGGTCACGTCCACAGACAAACTCGCGCTCCACCCCCGGCGGGAGAGATACGCAAGCGGTGATTCCGGCTGGCAGCAGCAGCATGACGGCGAGGCCCAACCATGCGCCCCGCCGCATACGCTCAGCCGGTAGGCGGCGTGTACCCGTCATCGTTGCTACCACCATCGCAAATTGCGTTGAGGATACAGGCCAGAGCCGCGGCGCCGCCGGCGATAGCCAGCACCATCAGCCAGGGGCGTCCCGTGAACGAGCCGCCGCCGGAGTCGAATGAATCCAGCATCAGCACGCCCCCGCCTTCCATGGTCCTCCGGCCGTCGGCACGCAGCCGGAAGTCGACCAATGGCGCCGCACGCTGCCAGTCCATCGGCGTACCCTGCTGCAACCGCAATCCGAACGACACGGGCTGCTGCTTGCCGCGCACCGTCAGACCGACCGGCTTGCTCAGGTAAAACATCACCGCCCTCTCGCGCCCCGGCTGGCTGCCGGGCTGGCCAGCATTGGCCACGCCTGAAACTGCCAGCAGCGCGGCCAACAGGCCGCATACCATTCGCTTCATGTTTGAATCCTCCTTGAAAAACCGGACCGACCCGCCGGAGGACGGGCACGAAGGAGAATGGGTGGCAGACCGGTCCACCGCATGATCGAGCAATGATGATCCGATGATGAATGAATGCGCAGACGCACCAACTGCCGCAAACCGGTCGCTTTTCGATCCTTAAAGGCTGGTCCGAGACCTACGTATCGATAGCACACGCCGCATGCTTGCCTTGGCAGGCTATCGACGTCGATCAGATGGCTACCACCCGACCATCTTCGATGTGAATTCGGTGGCTGGCGTTTTGCACGGACTCAAGCCGATGTGAAATCAGCAAGATGGTTCGGCCGGTGAAGCGTGCTTCCAGCGCACACCGGATGCTGGATTCAAGGTCATGATCGAGGGCATTCATTGCCTCATCGAGCATCAGGAACTCCGGATCGCGAAGAATGGCCCGTGCGAGGCCCAGCCGTTGCCGTTGTCCTCCGGAAAACCGAAGGCCCTGTTGACCGACCCAGGTGCCATATCCTTCAGCCAGGGTCTCGATAAATCCTGAAACTCCTGCGAGCCTTGATGCCTCGATAACCTGTGCCTGAGTGGCGTCGGGATCTGCCATGCGGATATTGTCGATGACAGTGCCCTCGACGAGATCGACGTCCTGCCCGGCTACCGCAATTTGCTTCAGCCAATCCGTGCGCTGCACAATTCCCAATGGCGTGTCATCGATCCAGATTGTTCCCGACGAGGGCCGATACAAACCCAGCAGCAGATTGATGATGGTGGTCTTGCCTGCACCACTGGCTCCCAGCAGAGCGGTCGTCTGCCCCGCCGGGATCTCGAAACACACATCATCAAGTGCCGGTTTGGCGATCCCCGGATAGCAAAAACTCACGTGGTCGAAGCGGATCGACTTCTGCAGCGGCGGCAGCGGCTGACTGGGTGCATTCACAGCGTCCGCTTCGCCAGTCTCCATCATCGAAAGCACAGATCGAAGCTGTGGCTCGATCTGCGCCAGGTAAAGCAGATTCCCCTCAATGTCGCGCGTGTAGGGCTGCAGGCGATAGAGCAGCGCGACTGCCGCCAAGGTGGTCGCGAAACCGATCTGCCACAGGCTGGTTCCAGCGATGATCGCGCAGAGAATTCCGAGGTATCCGATTTCCGTCAACGGCGGCAAAAGCGCGGCAAGGCGCGTAAGCGAGATCGAGGCGCGACGCGCTTCCCCGGAAAGGCGAATGAATCGATGCTGATGCAGCGACTCCTGACCATATGCCCGGATGGTCCGGAGTCCCTCCAGTGTCATCAACATCTGTTCGCCCAATTGCTGGTGTACCTTCTTGACCCGCCGACCGAGCCCCTGCGCCGGTCGCGACAGACGCCGCAGGACCAGAGAAATCACGACGACCCCAATGGATGCCATTGCAGTGATCGGCCAGGAGAGCGCCAACAGGAAACCCGCAAAGACGAACACCGAGCAAGCGCTGATCCATATCTTTGTCAGGCTCCCATAGGCACCCGCAATCAGCCACGACTCCGTTCCAAGAACCTCCATCAAAAATGCCTGTTCGTGGCGCTGAATGCAGGCGTACGGCGCTGTCAGGTATTTCTCGTGGATCAGATTCCTGGCGCGTTCGCTGATTTTTTCGCTGACATGCGAGTTGATCACACTGTTGGCGAAAGACATTGCGCCCCGCAGAATGATCAGCACGAAGATGAGAATGGCCATCTGCAGCGAAGATCCAAACCAGGCGCTCGCGTACTCCAGTATCCGGCCGAACATTCCACCGGCCAGCGAGGCATTCCCGGCCTGCCCTGCTGCCGAATAGAAGAAAAGGATCACGAGTGTTATCCCCAGCGTCTCGGCCAGGGAAGAGCCGAGTCCGAGCACAATCAAGGTCGGCGTCGCCCAACGCGGTTTCGGTACGATCCTCAGCAATTGACGCAGGTGCCCCAGCGCAGCCCGCCGCGCCTCAACCCTGTCCGCAATTTCAGCAGCGCGACCGGAGCTCATATCTGGGTGATGACCAGCACGGTCATTCCAGCTGCCGATTCCGCGTCACTCGCTCGAACAATCTGGCGTCCACGCCGTCATTCGGGGAAGTCCGGCGAAATGCACCAATTACTCGAAAGCGCAGCCGCCTCATTGCTTCGCGTGGGAAGTCCTTCAGGAGGATGTCCAGGGAGACAGGCGCCGGAATCCGCATGATCAGGTTCAACAGCTTGGGCAGTTGTGCAAAGGCGCGCTTGCCGACGGCATCGCACGCAATCCACGTCGCATAGCTGCGCAGTCCCCGGAGCAACGCAGCAGTCCGACCGGGTTGGCGCCGTCGCATCTCTTCGACAACCAGCATCCACGATCGCAGCATGCGCGGGCGATCGCTTGACATGTTTCCGGGCATGAAACGGTACCCGACGAGATGCTCCGGTACGGTGGCGAAGTGGAATCGCTCGGCAACCCGGCATTGCAGCAGGTAGTCCTCGCAACCCTGCGCGCCGGCCTCGCGAAGGCCAGAGTCAAAGCCCCCCGCGTAAGTCAGTGCCTCGCGTGTAAGCATCGCCACACTGCCATTGCCAATGAAGTTGCGGGAAAAGAGCTCTTCAAGCACATCTCCCTGCGCTTTCTCGAGCGGAAAGTAACTCTGCACCACACCCGCTGCGTCGATGCGTACACTGCCGCAATACACCAACCCCACCCGCGATCCCCCAGCGTCCAATGCCTCGAGTTGCAGCTGGATCTTGGTTGGCGCCCACAGGTCATCGGCGTCGAGGAATGCGATAAGGTCCGATCGCGCCTGACGCCACCCGGCGTTGCGTGCCGAAGCCAGACCGGCATTTTGCTGGCTTAGTGTCTGTATGCGTGCATCGCGAGTCGCATGCTCTCGCGCGATCGCGAGGGTATCGTCAGTGGAGCCGTCATCCACGACGATGATCTCCAGGTTCTCATGCAGCTGTGACCGCGCACTTTCCAGGGTGGCCGCCAACGTAACGGCAGCATTGTAGGCAGGGATCACCACGCTGACCAGCCGCCCGGGCATCATCGGCTGGCCTTGGCGATCGCCGTCCACCGGCGTTTGGAGCGAGCGCCGATGAGCGCCATTCTGCTGCACTGCTAGCACGTGCGTGGGTGAATTCTGTATTACCACAAGGTTGCTGCGATGCCTATGCGCTGAAACATCGCGCTTCAGCGCCGACCACAACCTTGGTGGTGTCAGCGAGGTCAGCAGCGTCGCGCCAACGTTGCGCGCGACAAGTCCAGCGGGAAGGTGCGACAGTGCAAGCTCGAGCCAATCCCCCTTGGTGATCGTCCCGAGAGCCCATACATCGAGGATCGCCAACACTTTCTTGTGCTGGCAGAAATGGACATACAGTCGATCGATGCCCGCCGGCGGCGTGTAAGTCGCAAGGTTGCGAAGGTCCACTCGCAGACCCACAGTCAGGGACAGCTGGCACGGTTCGGAAACGTCGGCGAACTCAAGTGCCAGGCGCTCGAATCCATACTGTATTCGACGTGCTGCGGCCGGGTCGTTCCAGAGCACGCCCAGCGTCTCGACAAAGCGCGTCAAGCGGGGGCCGAATTTCGACCACCGGGCAGCAATCTGTCTGGGAACAACCCGCATTCCGGTGCCAAGCCCGTCGAACAACGTCAGGACGATTGACTGCGTGGCCTCCGCAGTCGACGGCAGCATGCGCAAGGTGTCGGGCGCCAGCTCGGTGGTTCCGCCGCGGCCACAGTCGAAAGCCGCACACCAAAGGACAAAGAAGGCATGCGCCTGGGCCTCCATGTCGACGACATTGAGCAGCTCGCGGGCGCCCCGGAGTCCCTCCTGCACGGTGGGGTCAGCGGTTGCAAAGCCACGGGCTATGACGAGCCTGGCATCGACAATCAATTGCTGAACATCCTGTGACAGGGAATGCTCACTGGCGCGATAGAAGCTCAGCGCCCGATCGACATAGACCCAGACCCCGCCGTTGCGGGCCACGCGTTGCCAGAGGTCCCAATCCTCGCAGGTGCGCAAGGACTCATCGAAGCCGCAGACGCTGGAAACCGATCTGCGCTCGATCAGCACCGTGTGGATTGCCGTCGCACACGAGCGCGCAAACGCAGCGAGCGGCGAAGCCGCAATTTGTGGCGACTTGTAGGCAGGAGTGCGCTGGCCATCGGCCATGACGCGTTGATGCGCGCAGTACGCGGCCGCCGCGTCCGGCGACCCGTCGAGCGCAGCGTTCATCAACTCCAGAAAATGCGCATCGATCCAGTCGTCGCTGTCCAGAAAGAGCAGACGTCGTCCACTGGCGTGTGCCAGACCGAGATTGCGCGCGGCCGACACGCCCCGACCTGGCCCACAGAGGCTGCGGATGCGGGCGTCACCTCCCGCATATTGCGCAATCAGCGCTGCCGTACTGTCGGTCGAGCCATCATCAATGATCAACGCTTCCCAATCCGGGTCGCTTTGCCGCAACAGACTGTCGACAGTCTGACGCAGGGTCGCTTCGGCATTGCGCGCCGGGATGATCACCGATGTCCTCGGCACGCGCGGCAGCTCGTGCCCGACACTCATCGGCCGACCTGCCGGTTTCGCCAATAGAAGATGAGGCCGGAAACGTAACCAGTTATCTCTTCACGGAGGAAACGGTCCGCCGCCCGCTTGCCGGAATATGCCCGTCGCCAGACCCGACCCGCATACCAGCGTGGCATCCGCCATAGCGCCTGCCAGCGGTTCACTGACAAACGAGTGCGCTCGTGCTGAACCAGCAAGGCTGCCGCATGGCCGCGCATGTACTGAAAGATCTGGCTTGCGAGCCCTTCGATCGTGCGGCGGTGAAAATGAAAGGCGACCGCCCTGGGCTCATAGCGGCAACCCAGGCCACTGGCAAGCAGGCGGTACCAGAACTCCGAATCACCCGAACAACCCGCCTGCCCCACGTCCAGGCGCTCGTCGAAGCCTCCGACCTGCTCGAAGACTTCACGCCGGAACGCCATGCTGGCGCCGGCGCCGATGGTCCATGCTGGAAAGACGCCATCTGTGTGCGCAACGAAGCGCTGCGCGGTGAAGTCATCGCGCACGTAACCGCGTCCGAAGCTCCAGTATGTTTCGAAATGCCGCTGTGCTTCAGTGACCAGCTCTGCAGGCAGGACGAGACCTGTAACTGCTGAAATGTCAGGCGAGTCAAAGGCCGCCACCATACGCTCGAGCCAACAGCGATGGAGCAATACATCGTCGTCCGTATATGCAACGATTTCACCAGTCGCACGACGGGCACCGGCATTGCGCGCGAAATCCAGACCTGGGCGCTCTTCTCTCACATAGGCTGCACCAGCTTGCAAGGCAACTTCGCGCGTGCGCAAATCGCGCGATGCGTTGTCAACCACTATGATCTCATGTGGGGAATATGACTGTGTCGGGAGGGAAGCCAGACAGCGACGCAGCTCTTCCGGTCGATCGCGAGTGCAAATGATTACGCTGGCCGTATACCGGGCGGCTCCAGCGGCTTGTTCCTCACGCTCTATTATCGCGAGAACCTCCGGATCGACAGCGGGTAATGGCGTCCCGGATTCGACCTCATCCAGAAACACATGTCCGACGGCGCGGTCGTTTTTCCAGAAGATCACCATCCCGTCATTCACGCCATCAACTGCACGACTCGCAGCTGAGACGTGGTACACACCCTCGCGACCGAGCCAGCCGTCCGTCGAAATCGCTGGCGGTGGGCCTGACCCCGCCTGCGTCGAACACGCGCGACTGTTTCGGGAGACGCCTTGTTCGCGACACCGTTCACAACGCGCGATACCGTAGCGATCGACACGCCGGCACAGCGC
>JANPGU010000328.1:0-2313 GCA_031424095.1 Gammaproteobacteria bacterium | reverse complement strand
CAGGAATTTGTTGGAATGCCATGCGGTAGCCAGCGGGGCGGTCTCCGCCTCGCCATCGCCGATTACGCAGGCTGCAATCAGCGTGGGATTGTCGAACACCGCGCCGAACGCGTGACTGAGGGAATATCCCAGTTCACCTCCCTCATGGATGGAGCCGGGGCATTCGGGCGACGCATGACTTGGGATGCCACCCGGGAAAGAGAACTGCAGGAACAGCTTGCGCAGGCCGGCCTCGTCCTGGCTGATATCGGGATAGATTTCGCTGTAAGTCCCTTCAAGGTAGGTATTGCTGACCACGGCCGGCCCACCGTGGCCTGGCCCGCTGATGAAGATCATGTCCAGGTCATGCAGTTTGATGACCCTGTTCAGATGGGCATAGATGAAGTTCTGACCAGGGGTCGTGCCCCAGTGTCCGAGCAGCATGTGCTTCACATCTGCGGGCTGGAGTGGCCGCCTGAGCAGCGGGTTGTCGCGCAGATAGATCTGACCGACAGAAAGGTAGTTGGCGGCTCGCCAGTAGGCATCGATCAGTTGCGCGTCGGCTGGAGTCAATACTGGAGCATTCAAGATTTCTGGTTCCTTCAGGCGGTGCCAGCCTGCAGCAGGACGGATACGGAGCGGGCAATCATGAGTTGTTCGTCAGTGGGAATTACGCGCACGCGGACGGTGCCTTGTTCGGTCGAGATGACCGCAGAGTTCGCGTCGTTGGCTGCGTGATCAATGACAATGCCCAGAAATCCAAGCTGCGCACAGATCCGCTGCCGTACGGTCGCAGAGTTCTCGCCGATTCCTCCCGCAAATACGAGGGTGTCGAGGCCGCCAAGCGTCGCTGCGAAGGCACCAATCCACTTCCTGATCTGGTAACAGTAGAGCTCCACCGCGTCCGCAGCACCCTGCGCCGTGGATTGCTGGGCAAGCAGTTCACGCATGTCCGAGCTGATGCCGGATACGCCGAGCAGCCCCGACTCGTGTGTCACCATTTGCTGGAATTGCGCGGGCGTCATGCCTTCACTCTGCGCGAGGTAGAAGCCCAGGCCAGGGTCGAGATCCCCGGAGCGCGTTCCCATCATGGTTCCAGCAGCAGGCGTGAAGGCCATGCTGGTGTCCATGCATCTTCCGCAGGACACCGCCGCGAGGCTCGAGCCATTGCCAAGATGGGCGAGAATGATCCGTCCGGACTTTGCGGCGGACGCGTCCACCCGTGTGAGTTCCTCCATCAGATAGGCATAGGAGAGTCCGTGAAAGCCATATCGACGGATCCCTTGCGCCTGATAGCGCCGAGGAATGGGCAGGAGTCTGGCGACTTGCGGCAGGTCGCGATGAAATGCGGTATCGAAGCACGCAAACTGTGGCAGCTGCGGATAATGGTGGTGTATCGAATCGATCAATGCGAGTTCCAGCGGCAGATGGTCTGCGTCGAATGGCGCAATACGACGCAGTTCGTCCAGCAGCGCAGGCGTAATGCGTGCCGGCGTCGTGTGAGTGATCCCCTGCACGATCCTGTGGCCCACTGCGACAATCGTGGTATCCGTGCTGCGGGATTCCAGCCAGCCGATCAACCGATCTGCCAATGCAGGATGATCGGCATCGCGTCCCCGACTGCACGAAATCAGGTCGGAACGAAGCAGCCGGAGTGAGATATCAGACTCATGCAGTGCGAGCCGGATCGACGACGAACCGCCGTTGACTGCCAGAATGCCGAGCTGCACCGGCTAGCCGTCCGACCTGCTGAAATTGGCAACGTGGCAGGGCATGTCGATCCTCCGGCCGATTGAAGGTCGCGATCGGTGGGTGGACCATCGCTGATTGATCTGCCTCCATCTGTACGGTGACGCACGCAGCGGAGCGGGCCAATCCGGTAGCCTTGGCGCCATGAAGTGCACACCTTGACCATCGCAACGCAAGCCAGGGCCGCCGCAGTCGCGCCATCGCATAACCGTCTGATTGCGGCATTGCCGGTCGATGTTTACGAACGCCTTCTGCCGGATCTGGAGTTGGTCCCAATGACTCTGGGCAGAGTGATCTATGAACCGGGCGCAGAACTCAAGCACGTCTACTTTCCGGTTCCAGGCTGCATTATCTCCATGCTCTACGTGATGGAAGATGGCGCCTCAGCGGAGATCGCGGTGGTCGGCGACGAGGGATTGATTGGCATCGCGCTGTTCATGGGTGGTGGCACCACGCCCAGCAGGGCGGTGGTGCAGAGCGCAGGGTTCGCGTATCAGCTGCCTGCCCAGGCGTTGAGCCGGGAGTTCGAGATCCACGGCAAGCTGCAGCAGCTGCTGCTGCGATTCACGCAGGCGCTGATCACGC
>JANPGU010000327.1:0-9890 GCA_031424095.1 Gammaproteobacteria bacterium | reverse complement strand
AGCCGCCAGCGCGGCGTGACCTGCCAATGTGCCCAGGCGGTCATGCCATAGGTGTGGCCAGCCATGCGGTTGTCCCAGATCAACGGCAGGAGGGTTGGTGGACTGTTGAGTTCGACCGTGCGCAGGTCGTTGTAGCGGTTGTAGAAAGTGGAGATCGACAGCAGCAACGTCGGCGTCACGCTGGCACGCAGGCCGGTTTCATACGTGATGACGTTTTCCGCCTGGAACGCGGGGTTCCCCTGCAGAAAATCCCGGCCGCCAAAGCGCTCCAGGACATCCACGTCGAACGGTGTAGGCGCTCGGATCGCGCGCGAGGCGGCTGCCCACACTGTCACGGCATCAGTCGCTTCCCAGGTCAGTCGCGCATCCGGCTGTGGCTCCCAGGCGGAATAGGAATTGTGTTCGAGCTTCAGTCCCAGCGTCAGTTTGACGCTGGGACTGAGCGTCACCGTGTCCTGCCCGAACACATTCCACAGTTGCAGCGTCCGTTCTGACGGCAGGAAGAGCAGGCTGGCGGAGTTGCTGATATCAATGCGACTGATGCGACCGCCCGCGCCCCACACCAGTTTGTGCCGGGACCCGAGCAGCAGGCTCTGTTGTGCTTCGAGATCGAAGGTGTCGATCCGGAACGGTATGCCGTCGGCGGGAGCGCCGCGCTTCACATGATCGATGTAGCCCTGCAGATGGAATTCGGAGTTGTCGGTCCGGCTCTGCCAGCGCCCCAGCAGGTTCGCACCGCTGACATTCTCTGCGCCGGGGCCGGCTCGCTCATTGGATCCGCCGTACACATCGCCCTGGAAAGTCGCCGTTCCCTTCGAATGATTCAGATCCATGCGGAAGCCTGCCTGACCACGTCGCCAGGCATCGCCAGCGCCACTGCCATCTGCAAGGCTCATGGCAGCGCGGTCAAACGCTTTACCATAGACGCGAAACGCGCCGTCATCGCCGAACTTCGCACCGTAGCGGGCGCTCAGCCCCAGCTCCTGATTGCCTGCGCGCGCGGTTGCCGTGGGGCCCTGCGTGAGATAGGCGGGCCGCGTGATGATGTTGATCACGCCGTTCATGGCATTGGCGCCCCACAGCGTGGCGCCGGGCCCACTGATAACCTCGATGCGGTTGATATCGTCCAGCACGACATCCTGCGTGTCCAGGAAAATGCCGGAGAACAGCGGCGAGTAGACGCTGCGGCCGTCAATCATGATCAGCAGCTTGTTGGAGAAGTTCTGGGCATCGGGCCTGCCGCTCATGCCGCGCGCCGACGCGACGTAGCTGCTGGCTGAGAGCTGCGTCATGCGCAGGTTCGGTGCCAGCCGCAGCGCTTCGGCAAGGCTGGTCGCGCCCGAACGCTGGATATCGTCCTGGGTGATGACGTAGATCGCTGCCGGCGCCTCACGCAGCAATTCGGGCGTCTTCGATACCGACGTCACCTGGATACTGCCGAGCTCCGCCAGAGACAGCTGCAACAGGTCTTCGCTCTCCGCAGACCGTGCAGGCGGCATCAGGAATGCCGCCACAACCATGCCGCCCATGTGCACTGCGCGCAGTAAATCTTCGTGCCGCCTGCGGCCACGCCAGCTCCTGCCTTTTGTCATAGTTGGAGCCTTTCCCTGCATTCAGCTGCGCATTGCGAGAAACCGCCGGCGGCCTGGTTATTACTGGACCGGACAGTGCGCAAAATATCAGCTCAAAGACTGGCTCTGACTTCCGGAATTTCACCGACTCCCTGTAGGCGCCAGCCTACAATGAGGTTCGGCCGCAACAAGAACCAAAAGGGGATCCAGCCTGTGAATCGCAGAACAATTGCGTCCATTAGCCTCGCGCTGTGTGGCGCGATGCTCAGTCCCGTGATGGGTCTCGCCGCCCAGGCGCCCGCAGCTGCGCAAGGTCCTGCCGCAACCCAGAAGCCGATGGTTTCGTGCACGCGCGGTGGGCTGCAGTTCACCATCAATCAATACCTGGCCGCGCAGGCCAAGGGTGATACCTCCACACTGCCGCTGGCCAACGGCCTTGGCTACTGGGAACAGATGAAGCCCGCGGACGTCAAGACCGGTTTCCTGACCAAGCCGCTGCAGATCAGCAGGACGATGAGCATCATCGATCAGGATTCCTGCCAGACCTACACCGAGATCATGGTCGGCAATGCGACCGATCCCTATGTGGCCGGCATCCGCATGCGGGTCAACCACGACAAGATCGCCGAGATCGAAGTCATTTACGAAACCACCGGCTACTGGCTCTTCAACGTCGACAACTACATCAAGTACGCCGCGCTGGAAGACTGGTCGCCCATCGATCCGTCGAAGCGTGATTCGCGCAGCACGCTGGTGCAGGCCGCCAACGCCTACCTGGATGCGTTTCTCGAAGCGAAGATCGACGCGGTGCCGTGGGGTTTTCCCTGCGTGCGCATTGAAGGCGGGATGTACACCGGTCGCGGTCGTCCCGACGACAGCTGCGAAGCAGGGGTGCCGGCCGGCGTCAACATCGCCAACCGCCGTTTCATCGTCGACGAAGTGATGGGCACGGTGGTGGCGCTGTGCACGTTCGGAGCGGGCGGCCCGACGGGCGGCAGCGGCGCGCCCGACGCGCATATGTTCCGGCTCCAGAATGGCAAGCTGCGCTATGTGCATACGCTCACAGCCTTGCTGCAGAACCGGGCGCCGCCGGCGCCCGCCCCGCGGCCTTGACGAAGACGTGATCAGTGATCCCTGTCGAGGGGATCACTGAGCGCGGGCGTCGCGTGCATCACTTGTCCGCGGCAGGCGTCACGGGTCGCTGGTTGTGCGAACCGGGACCACCACATTGCACAGGTCGACATGGCCGGCGGGCCGTTTGTAGAAATCATCCACCCGGTTGCGCCTGGCTTCGGTGGCATCGCGAAAGGTCTGCGTGTCCGTACGCAGCACTTGCAACGGCGTGCGCTGTGCTTCCGGGACATCCGTCGCAAGACGAATCGATTTGATCGGTGTGCGTTCAGCGGCGGTATCGTAGAAGCCCATGGGTGCTGGTCCACGCCTGATCGCGGACAGGTGTTCCATGCCCAGCAGCACGCGGCCCACCACGGTGATGTTGTCGTCCAGCTGGCGCGGCGACTGGCCGATGACCACATACAGTTCCGTGGCAGTGCTGCTGTCCTCGGCATTGCTGCGGCCCGCGCCCACGGTGCCGTAGCAATGCGCCAGCCAGGCGCTGCCGGTCTGTGGATTGCTTCCCGCCGCAAATCCATCGGCAAAACCCGTTTGCGGCGCCCAGCCGTCCGGGTCCGGCAGACGATCGAAGGCCAGCCCCTTCGTGTCGCGATGAAACTCGGCGGGCAGGTGGCGCTGCGCCGATCCCAGGGATCTGGCCTTGGCCGGGTCGTCGCCGTCAGGGTCGCCGAACTGCGCGACGAAATTGTCCTGCGTCCGATAGATGGCGGTGCCATCCCAGTATTTTTCGTGCGCCAGCGCGCGGATGTTGCCCACATGTGCAGGCGCGAACGCCGGCGCGAGCTCGATGATCACGCGCCCGCTGTCCAGTTCCAGGTAGAGCAGATTGGCCGGGTCGGGACTGCGCCAGGCATTGGCCGGCGCGGCGCCGATGATCTGCGCGGGACTGCGGTACACGGCCTTCGGGCTATCCGCGGCAGGCAGGGCAACGCTGACAAGCAGCAGGCAGGCTGGGAGGGTGCGAAGGCGCAAGGCTTCTGTCCGGGGGCGGGTGGATGGTCTGCATTATGAGCCGCCTTCACGGCGATGCACCTCCACCCGCATTGAATGGCCGGTGTACGTGATCGGCGTCGCACGTTGAAGGCTGCTTGGGCGTACGGCACGGAATCGTGCCGCAGTCGGCAGTTCACATAAGACGCACTTATATATAGTCTTGGCGCACCCCCCCGATTTCCCGTGTGCCGGAGACGCCGCCATTCGTCGATTCCTCAACATTTTCCTGTGTTTGGCCCTGTTCCTGCCCTTTGCCGCGCAGGCCGCCGACGAGCGCATCCCGCGCCCGCCGGAACTGCAGCGGGATGTCGACTTCTGGATCCGCGTCTACAGCGAAATCTCCACCAGCGAGGGTTTCCTGCACGATGAGCGCGACCTGTCGCTGGTCTACCGCACGCTGAAATTCACGCGTGACGTGCAACCCAGGGAGCGGCGCGACGCCGTAACGGCGGAGCGCGAGAAGATAGAAGCGATGCTGAAGCGGCTGGCTGCCGGCGCAACCGATCTTTCCGACGACGAAATGAAGCTCGCTGCCATGTTCGGCCCGGAGGCCACGCCTGCCCGCTATGTTGAAGCATCGCGCCAGGTACGTTTCCAGCTCGGCCAGTCCGATCGATTCCGTGAAGGTCTCGAACGTTCCGGCATTTGGGAAGCACATATCGCCCAGACCTTCGCCAATCTGGGCCTGCCACCGGAGCTGGCAGCGCTGCCGCATGTCGAGTCCTCGTTTGATCCCGCCGCCTATTCCAAGGTCGGCGCTGCAGGGCTGTGGCAGTTCATGCCAGGCACGGGCCGGCGCTACCTGCGCGTCAATGCCGCCGTGGATGAGCGCCTCGATCCGTTTCGTGCCACCGAGGCCGCGGCGCAGCTGCTGGATTTCAATTATCGCTTTCTCGACAACTGGCCGCTGGCACTGACTGCCTACAACCATGGTGCCGCAGGCATGCGCCGCGCCCGCGATTCGATGGGCACGGACAACATCGCCACCATCGTGCGCAAGTACAAGAGCGCGAGCTTCGGCTTTGCCTCACGCAATTTCTATGTGTCGTTCCTCGCCGCGCTGACCCTCGACCGCAATCCGGAAAAATACTTCGGCAACCTCAAGCGCAATCCGCAGATGGTGTTCACCGAGGTGGAGATGCCGGCCTATGTGCCGCTGGCCGCCCTGCAGCGCACACTGCAGATCGACAAGGCACTGCTGATCGCCCTGAATCCGGCGCTGCGCCCGCCCGTGTGGAGCGGCAGTCAGTTCGTGCCCAAAGGCTACCGACTGCGTTTGCCAGTGGAGGCGAAGAGCTGGACGGTGGTGTCGCTGGCGCAGCGGCTTGATCCCATGGATCAGTATGTGAACCAGCCGCGCGAGCGCAGTTACCGTGCGAAATCCGGGGATACACTGGCTACCGTGGCGCGCCGCAATGGCGTGAGCATCAAGGTGCTGGCAAGTCTCAACGGCATGGAAGCCGACGAGGCACTGCGTTCGCGCCAGACACTGCGCCTGCCTGGCGTGCCGGCCACACGCATGGCTGGGGCGAAGTCCGAGGCAGCGGTAGTTGCCACTGCGCCTGTTGCATCGGTCAGCGAGACGCTGGCGGAGCAGCGCGCGGAAACTCTGGCGGTAGAGAAGCAGCAGAAAAAGAATCCACAACCGGTGACTGCCTCCGAGGCGCGGGCAGAGAGCCCGTCGCTGGTGCCCGACGGCGCAGTGGCGAGTACCAGCGAATCCATCGACTATGCCATCGGCGCCGACAACAGCATTCGTGTGGCCGCGGAAGAGACCCTCGGCCACTATGCACAATGGCTGAACATTCCGACCAGCCGGCTGCGGACCCTGAATCGTCTGGGCGCTGGCGCTGCGGTGCCTCTGGGCCGCCGGCTCAAGCTCGATTTCTCCACCACCCCGCGCGAGCAGTTCGATAGCCGTCGCCGCGAGTTCCACGATTCACTGCAGGCCGCATTCTTCGCCGGCCATCGCATCCTGGGCACCAGGGTTTATGTCACGCGCCAGGGCGATTCGCTCTGGGGAGTGTCGCAACGACAAGGCGGTTTGCCAGCCTGGCTGCTGTTGCATTACAACCCGGATATTGATTTCAACGCGCTGCGCGCCGGCCTCGAGATTGTCATCCCCAGGGTCGAGGCGCAGCCGGCAACCTGAAGGCATGAACTTGCGATCACGATTCATCACACTGTTGCTTGCCCTGCTGTGTACTGCGCTGGTCGCAGGCACTGTGCAGGCAGTGCCGCTGCCCACCGCTTCGCGCGTGGTGGTGTACAAGGCCGAGCGCCGCATGGAGCTGCTGCGGGGCAACGAGGTATTGCGCACCTACAAGGTTTCGCTCGGCCTGATGCCGGCCGGCCCGAAAGAACAGGTGGGGGATTTCCGCACGCCGGAAGGCCGCTATTTCCTCACGCGCCGCAACCCGCGCAGCGACTTCTTTCTTTCGATCCAGGTGTCCTACCCGAGTCCGCGCGACCTGAAGATGGCCAAGGCCAGGGGCGTGGATCCGGGCGGCGCGATCATGATTCACGGCCTGCCCAACCAGTTGCGGCGCGAACCGGATTACTATGCGCGCGACTGGACTGACGGCTGCATCGCCCTGTCGAACTCCGACATGCTCGAGATCTGGCTGCTCACCAATAACAACACGCCTATCGACATCCTGCCCTGAGGGCAGAAGCGCGAGACCATGGAAGCCATAGTTGATCTGCCCGAACTCGTCGACGCGAGCGTGGGCCCGCGCGGCAGCCTGGAAATGCTGTCGCAGTCGGAAATCGACGTGCTGCTCAATTCGGGGCAGGGCGGCATCCACCCGCTGTTCCGCCGCTGCGCGCTCGCCATCCTGAATTCCGGCAGCGACAACGACAACGCCAAGGAACTGTTCGAGCGTTATCGCGATTTCGAGATCAAGGTGGTGCGCCACCCCTGGGGCATTCGCCTGCAGATCCGCAATGCGCCGGCTGGCGCCTTCGTCGATGGACAGATGATCCGCGGCATCAAGGAACACCTGTTCGCGGTGCTGCGCGATGTGGTGTACATCGCGCATGAAATCGAGATGGGCGGGCGCTTCGACCTCGCCAACAGCACCGACATCACCAATGCCGTGTTCCACGTCCTGCGCAATGCGCGCATCCTGGACCGCAAGATCAAGCCCAATCTCGTGGTGTGCTGGGGCGGCCATTCCATCAGCGAGCCCGAATACCAGTACACCAAGAAGGTGGGCTACGAATTCGGCCTGCGCGGCCTGGATGTGTGCACGGGCTGCGGTCCCGGCGCGATGAAGGGCCCGATGAAGGGCGCCACCATCGGCCACGCCAAGCAGCGCAATTCCAATGGCCGCTATATCGGCCTCACCGAGCCCGGCATCATCGCCGCCGAGCCGCCCAATGCCATCGTGAACCAGCTGGTCATCATGCCGGACATCGAGAAGCGCCTCGAGGCCTTCGTGCGCCTGGCGCATGGCGTGGTGGTGTTCCCCGGCGGTGTCGGGACAGCCGAGGAAATCCTGTATCTGCTGGGCATCCTGCTCGATCCGCGCAATGAAGATCAGGTGCTGCCGGTGGTGCTCACGGGGCCGGCACAGAGCGCGAGCTACTTCACGCAGATCCGGCAGTTCATCGAAACCGCGGTGGGACCCAAGGCGCTCGAGCGCTTCCAGTTCGTGGTGGGTGATGCGCCGGCGGTGGCGAAGCTGATTTCGAGCGAACTGGCGCGCGTCCGCGCACGTCGCCGCGCCAGCAACGATTCGTATTCGTTCAACTGGCTGCTGCATGTCCCCGAAGACTTCCAGCATCCGTTCGAGGTCACGCACGCGAGCATGCGGCAGCTGCAGCTGCATCGCGACCAGCCGCAGCATCTGCTGGTGGCCAACCTGCGCCGCGCGTTCTCCGGCATCGTGGCGGGCAATGTGAAGGAAAACGGCATTGCGGCCATCGAGGCGCAAGGCCCGTTCGAACTCAGCGGCGAGCCGGAACTGATGCGGCTGCTCGACGAGCTGCTGCGCGGCTTCGTGGCGCAGGGCCGCATGAAGCTGCCCGGCAGCGTCTATACGCCCTGCTACCGCATCGTCACCTGACAAAACACGCGGCTGCCTGCGGCAGTCATTCCGCGAGAGGCGTGTGCAAAGCGGAAAGCCTTTGCCACACCCGTGATCCAGTTCCTGTCGATTTAACAGCACTACTGACTACCCTCGCTCTCAATCCTAGTAATCGGTTCCCTGCATGGGACCTCAAAGCGAGCGGCAAATGTCCAACAGCGATCCACATGGCGATGATCTGGTAGCAACCGGCGAACGCCCTGGTCCTGGCAGCTCCGAGCTGTATGCGGAGTGGGCCGCGCGCATGCAGCGTGGTCGCGGACGGCACGCCGCCATCAGCCGCAATCTGAACACCTGGGCGAACTACAAGAACTGGTCGGAAAAGATCAGCAAGTCCTGGGAATCCGACCAGCCGCCGAAGCAGAAGTGATCTGACCCGTGGAGCGACTGCTGCTGCTTTGGGATGAGCTGGATGAAATCGTCGGTTACGGGCGCCATCTGGCGGCCGACCTCTCTGCCGCGGTCGCGCAGCAGGGCCAGATGCTGCGCTGGCGCCTGCGCGTTCCGGCTGCTGCCCGGGAAGTGGCCAACCCCTTGAACTAAAGCGATCCGGCCTCATGATTGGCAACGGTTTTCCCCGTTGTCCCACGCCGGAGTTGTTGCCATGTCCGAGTCCGCCGCCCCCGCCTCCGAAACTGCGTCGCCCGAGGGCACTTCCTCTCCGGCAGACGCCGCCGGTCCCGAGACACGTGGTTTCAAGGCCGAGGTCCGTGAGCTGCTGAAGCTCATGATCCATTCGCTCTACAGCCACCGCGAAATCTTCCTGCGGGAGCTGATCTCCAACGCCTCCGACGCCAACGACAAGCTGCGCTTCCTGGCGCTGGCGAACCCCGGACTGCTGGGCGACGCGGGCGAACTGGGTGTCTGGGTCGAGCCCGATGAGAAGGCCGGCACCCTCTCCATCCGCGACAACGGCATCGGCATGACCCGCGATGAGGCCGTGGCGCATCTCGGCACCATCGCCAAGTCCGGCACCGCCGAGTTCTTCGGCAAGCTCACGGGCGACGCGCAGAAGGATTCGGCGCTGATCGGCCAGTTCGGCGTCGGCTTCTATTCCGCCTTCATCGTGGCCGAGCGGGTGGAAGTGCTGAGCCGCCGGGCCGGCGAGCCGTCCGCCAATGGCGTGCGCTGGGAATCGACCGCCGATGGTGAATTCACCGTCGACACCATCGAACACGCGCCACGCGGCACCACCGTCATCCTGCACCTGAAGGATGAGGCGAAGGAATTCGCCGATATCTGGAAACTGCGCTCGCTGGTACGCCGCTATTCGGATCACCTGTCGTTCCCCGTCTACATGCCCAGGCAGGGCGAAGCCACGCTCGACTTCGAGGCGGTAAACCAAGCCAAGGCCATGTGGACGCGGCCGCGTACCGAGATCAGCGACGAGGAATACCGCGAGTTCTATACCCACATCACGCATGACAGTGAAGCGCCGCTGGCCTGGAGCCACAACAAGGTGGAAGGCAAGCGCGAGTACACCAGCCTGCTCTACATCCCCGCGCGGGCGCCGTTCGACCTCTGGCAGCGCGATGCCGCCCGCGGCCTGAAACTGCATGTGAAACGCGTGTTCATCATGGATGACGCGGCACAGTTCCTGCCCCTTTACCTGCGCTTCATCAAGGGAGTCCTGGATTCGAACGACCTGCCGCTGAACGTCTCGCGCGAACTGTTGCAGAAGGATCCGGACGTCGAAGCCATGAAGAGCGCGCTGACCAAGCGCGCGCTGGACATGATCTCGAAGCTCAGCCGCGACAATCCCGGGCAGTACGCGAAATTCTGGAAGGAATTCGGCCGGGTCATCAAGGAAGGCGTGGCCGAGGACTACGGCAATCGCGAAAAACTGCTGCCGTTGCTGCGCTTCGCCAGCACGCAAAATGCCAGCGACGACGACACGGTAGCGCTGCCCGACTACGTCGCCCGCATGCAGCCCGGCCAGGACAAAATCTATTACGTGCTGGCCGACAGCCGCCTGGCCGCGCGCAGCAGCCCGTTCATCGAACAGCTGCGCGCCCGCAAGGTGGAAGTGCTGCTGCTGGGCGACCGCGTCGATCCATGGATCATGGGTCAGCTGCACGAGTTTGACGGCAAAAGCTTCCAG
>JANPGU010000326.1:0-18200 GCA_031424095.1 Gammaproteobacteria bacterium | reverse complement strand
GAAACGATTGCCGAGCGGGTGGAGGACGCCAACACCATGGCCGTGCTGTGGCAGCTGGGTGTGCAGCATCTGCAGGGCTTCCTGATCCAAGCGCCCGAAGATGTGGTGATGTCCTCGCCCGAGGTGCAGGCTGCGCAGACGCAGCAGGTGCTTCAGGCGCTCAACACTTCCACGCGATCCACCTTGCGGTAATTGCGCGACAGCACCGCGCCGCGCTGCGCGCGCTCGCCACGGTGCGGCTCGAGCTCCTTCCAGCTCAGCGTCATGCTGCGGTCACCGCACCAGATGACCAGTTTCTGACCCGGCGCAACCGCCGCCACAGCCACCAGCAGTTCTTCGCGACCCAGGGCTTTCTTCGTGGGAATGCCGAATATCTTGTTGCCCTTGCCACGTGGCATCTCCGGCAACTCTGCTGCCGGAAAGACCAGCAGGCGTCCTTCACTGTTGACTGCCGCGATGACCGAATCAGGCGCATTCACCGGCACCGGGCACAGCACCTGTGCATTGTCGGTGAGTTTCAGCACTGTCTTGCCGGCGCGCGCGCGGGACTGCAGATCCTCGAGTTTCACGATGAAGCCATAGCCCGCGTCGGTGGCCAGCAGCCACAATTCCTGCGGCTCGCCGATGGCCACACCTGCGAACCTGGCGCCATCGGGAGGATCAAGTCGTCCCGACAATGGCTCGCCCTGCCCGCGCGCCGAGGGCAGCGTATGCGCGGGCAGGCTGTAGGCCCGCCCGGTGCTGTCCAGGAACACGGCCTGCTGCGTGCTGCGCCCGCGTGCCGCCGCCAGATAACCATCACCGGTCTTGTATGACAGCGTCAGCGGATCGATCTCGTGGCCCTTGGCAGCGCGCACGAATCCGCCGGTGGACAGCACCACGGTGACGGGTTCGTTCGCCACCAGCTCGGTCTCTTCCATGGCCTGCGCGGCTTCACGCTCCACCAGTTTCGAACGACGATCGTCGCCATATTCCTTCGCATCCGACTCGATCTCGTCGCGCACCAGTTTGCGCAGCTTCGCCTTGCTCTTGAGCAGGGCTTCGAGGCCGTCGCGCTCTGCGGCGAGCTTCGCCTGTTCGTCGCGGATCTTCATTTCCTCGAGCTTCGCCAGGTGGCGCAACTTGGTCTCGAGAATCATCTCGGCCTGCTCTTCGCTGAGCTTGAAGCGGGCGATCAGCTTGGGCTTGGGCTCCTCCTCGCGCCGGATGATGCGGATCACCTCATCGAGATTGAGATAGGCGATCAGCAGGCCGTCGAGCAGATGCAGGCGACGCAGCACCTTTTCCAGGCGATGCGCCAGACGGCGGGTCACCGTCGCAATGCGGAACTCGAGCCAGCGCGACAGCAGCTGCTTGAGCCCCATGACCTTGGGCCGGCCATCCAGATCGATGACGTTCAGGTTGACGCGATAACTGCGCTCCAGATCGGTGGTGGCAAACAGGTGCGTCATCATCTGCGGGATGTCGACGCGGTTCGACCGCGGCACGATGACGATACGCACCGGATTCTCGTGGTCCGATTCATCGCGAATGTCGTCTACCATCGGCAGCTTCTTGTCACGCACCTGCTGCGCGATCTGCTCCTGCAGCTTGGAGCCGGAAACCTGGTGCGGCAGCGTGGTGATGACCACGTTGCCGGTTTCCTCGTCCATCTCCCAGGTGGAGCGGGCACGATAGCTGCCATTGCCTTTTTCGTAGAATTCCAGCAGCTCGGCGCGCGGCGACACGATCTCGGCGCCGGTGGGAAGGTCCGGACCCTTCACATGCTTCAGCAGCGCTTTGGTGGTTGCCTCCGGGTCATCCAGCAGGTGAATGCAGGCACTGGCGATTTCGCGCAGGTTATGCGGCGGGACGTCGGTGGCCATGCCCACGGCGATGCCGGAAGTGCCATTCAGCAGCAGGTTGGGCAGCCTCGCCGGCAGGATCAGCGGCTCTTCCAGCGTGCCGTCGAAATTGGGCCCGAAGTCCACGGTGCCGGCGTCGATCTCGGCCAGCAACACCTCTGCATAGCGCGTCAGTCGCGATTCCGTGTAGCGCATGGCAGCGAATGATTTGGGGTCGTCGGTGCTGCCCCAGTTGCCCTGCCCGTCCACGATGGGATAGCGGTAGGTGAACGGCTGCGCCATGTGCACCATGGCTTCGTAGCAGGCCGAATCGCCATGCGGATGAACCTTGCCGATCACATCGCCGACCGTGCGCGCCGACTTCTTGTGCTTGGCGGGCGCCGACAGCGCCAGCTCGCTCATCGCATAGATGATGCGCCGCTGCACCGGCTTGAGCCCATCGCCCAGCACCGGCAAGGCACGGTCGAGAATCACGTACATCGAATAATCGAGGTAGGCCTTCTCGGTGAAGGTGCGCATCGGCTGCTGCTCGACGCCTTCGAAATTCAGTTCCTGCTCTTTCACTTGTCTGATCCGTTATGGCCGGCGCGCCTACAGTGGCACGTCGGCGAGATTGCCTTTCTGTTCCAGCCATTCGCGCCGGTCTGCCGCGCGTTTCTTGGCCAGCATCATGTCCATGAGCTGGTCAGCGCTGTCGCCGGCACTGATGGTGAGCTGCACCAGGCGGCGGGTAGAGGGATCCATGGTGGTCTCGCGCAGCTGCAGTGGCGACATTTCGCCCAGGCCCTTGAAGCGCGTCACCACGGGCTTGGCGCGATTCTTCTCCGCCACCAGCCTGGCGATGAATGCATCGCGCTCCGCATCGTCCAGCGCGTAGCCCACCTGCTTGCCCGCATCGATGCGGTACAGCGGCGGCATGGCCACGAACACATGGCCATTGGTCACCAGCGGCCGGAAATGCCGCAGGAACAGCGCGCACAGCAGCGTCGCGATGTGCTGCCCGTCGGAGTCGGCGTCGGCCAGGATGCAGATCTTGTGATAGCGCAGGTCGGCGATGTTGGCCGACCCCGGATCCACGCCGATGGCGATGCTGATGTTGTGCACTTCCTCGGAAGAAGCCACCTGCCCGTGCTCCAGTTCCCAGGTATTGAGGATCTTGCCGCGCAGCGGCATCACCGCCTGGATGGTGCGGTCCCGCGCCTGCTTCGCCGATCCGCCGGCGGAGTCGCCTTCCACCAGGAACAGCTCCGAGCGCGCCGGCTCCTGCGTCGTGCAATCGGCCAGCTTGCCGGGCAAGGCCGGTCCGGACACCGCGCGCTTGCGCGTGACACGCTGCGCGGCCTTGATCCGCTCCTGCGCGTTCTCGATGGCGAACTGCGCGATGCGCTCGCCCGAATCCGGATGCTGGTTCAGCCACAGCGCCGTGGCATCGCGGGCATAGCCTTCGACCAGTGCGGCAGCCTCGCGTGAGCCCAGGCGTTCCTTGGTCTGGCCCGCGAACTGCGGATCCTTCATGCGGAGCGACAGCACGAAGGACACCCCGTTCCAGATGTCTTCCGGGGCCAGCTTCACGCCACGCGGCAGCAGGCTGCGGAATTCCGCGAATTCGCGGACGGCGGCACAGACGCCACCGCGCAGGCCGTTGACGTGGGTGCCACCACCGGCAGTCGGGATCAGGTTGACGTAGCTCTCGGCAATGAACGCCGGGAGATTGGGAGCCCAGGCAAGTGCCCATTCCACGACGTCAACTTCGCTGCCCTGCTTGCCCGAGAGCGGCTCCTTCGGCAGGCATTCGGTCTTGCCGATCTGCTCCAGCAGGTATTCGGACAGCGCACCGGTGTAGAACCACTCGTCCTTGTCGCCGGTAAGTTCATTCTCGAAGCGCACGCGCAGGCCGGGGCAGAGCACGGCCTTCGCCTTCAGCGTATGGCGCAGTTCGGCCGGCGCGAAGCGATCGGTATCGAAGAAACTGGCCTCTGGCCAGAAGCGCAGCGTGGTGCCGGTATTGGCCTTGCCGACCACGCCCACTTCCTCGAGCTTCGAGGTCATCTTGCCGCTGCGGAAACCGATGCTGTATTCCTTGCCGCCGCGACGCACCCACACGTCGAGCTGCTTCGACAGCGCGTTGACCACCGACACGCCCACGCCGTGCAGGCCACCGGAAAACCTGTAATTGGCGTCGTTGAACTTGCCGCCCGCATGCAATCGCGTGAGGATGAGCTCGACGCCGCTGACTTTCTCTTTCGGATGAATGTCCACCGGCATGCCGCGGCCATTGTCGATGACCTGCAGCGAGCCGTCCTTGAAGAGCTTGACCTCGATGAGGTCGCAGTGGCCGGCCAGCGCCTCGTCGACGCTGTTGTCGATCACTTCATGCGCAAGGTGATTCGGGCGGGTGGTGTCGGTATACATGCCGGGGCGGCGACGCACCGGATCGAGGCCGGACAGAACCTCGATGTCAGAAGCACTATAGGTTGATGTCATTACGTATCGTTATGCGGAAGATTCCATGGAGATTGCATGGAGCGCGATTCTACATCGCAACGCGCGCTGGCAGGTGAGCTAGACTTGCGCGCATGAATCGCAAAGCTCGCGGCGATGCTGCCGCACCGGACTTCGAAACGTCGCTGCAGGAGCTGGAAAAGCTGATCGCGCAGCTGGAGCGCGGTGACCTGCCGCTGGCCGAGTCCCTCACCCTGTTCGAACAGGGCGTGGCGCTGACACGGGCTTGCCACGGCGCATTGGCACAGGCCCAGCAGCGCGTGGAAATCCTGCTCAAGGAAGGCGGTGGCGCCACCCGTGCCTTCGATGCGGATGCGGAAATCCACAATGACTGACGGCGCGCAACTCGAGCCGCGGCTGGTCCAATGGCGCGCGCGCGTGGAACAGCTGCTGGCCCGGCATCTGGATCTGGCCGATCCGGGCACCGCGCGCCTCGGGCAGGCCATGCGTTACAGCACGCTGGGCGGTGGCAAGCGCATGCGGCCCATCCTCGTCTTTGCCGCTGGATCTTCACTGGGCGCCGCGCCTGCTTTTCTTGATGACGCCGCCGTGGCGGTCGAACTGATCCATGTCTACAGCCTGGTGCACGACGATCTGCCCGCCATGGATGATGACGATCTGCGCCGCGGCCGGCCCACCTGCCACAAGGCCTTTGACGAAGGCACCGCGGTGCTGGTCGGCGATGCACTGCAGGCACTGGCCTTCGAAATCATCGCGGGCACCTACGGCAGCCCGTTGTCGCCGGCAGCCAGGCTGCAGCAGCTGCAGGTACTGGCGCAGGGCATTGGCACCGCCGGCATGGCGGGCGGTCAGGCCATCGATCTGGAGGCGGTCGGCAAAACGCTGGACGCGCCCACCCTGGAACGCATGCACCGACGCAAGACCGGCGCATTGATCCGTGCCAGCGTGCTGCTGGGCGCAATCGGCGCCGGGATCAGCACTGGCCGTGAATACGAAGCGCTGGCGATCTACGGGGCGGAGCTGGGCCTTGCCTTCCAGATCCAGGACGATGTGCTCGATGTCGCCGGCGAAACCACTGCCCTCGGCAAGACTGCGGGCGCCGATGCCGCACGCGGCAAACCCACCTACCCCAGCGTGCATGGTCTGGCGCGCGCAGCCGAGATGGCCCGCGAGCGCCGCGATCTGGCTGTAGCGGCGCTGGAGTGCCTGGGCGCGCGGGCGGCAGACCTTGTGGGGCTGGCGGATCTCGTTGTCGAACGCAGCTATTGAAGGCGCGTACTGCGTTGTCCTGCACGCACCGAACACTGCGACCCGGAAGTGTAGAATTACCGCATGACCATTGAAGGCTTTCCCCTGCTCGGTCGCATGCACACGCCTGCGGATGTACGGGCGCTGGATTCCGGCGAGCTTGGGCAGCTGGCCACCGAGCTGCGCCAGTTCCTGATCCGCACAGTGGCCACCCGCGGTGGCCACTTTGCTGCGGGGCTCGGCACGGTCGAGCTGACCATCGCCCTGCACTACGTCTACCACACACCGGAAGACCGGCTCGTCTGGGATGTCGGCCACCAGGCCTATCCGCACAAGGTGCTGACCGGCCGGCGCGAGCAATTGCAGTCGATCAAGCAGCGCGGCGGCCTGGCCCCGTTTCCGAACCGCGCCGAGAGCGTGTACGACACCTTCGGCACGGGACACTCGAGCACTTCGGTCAGCGCGGCACTGGGGATGACCATCGCGGCTGCTCAGCGCGGCGAGAACCGGCGCGCGGTGGCCATTATCGGCGACGGCGCGATGAGCGGCGGCATGGCGTTCGAAGCACTCAATCATGCCGGCAGCCTGCCCAATGACCTGCTGGTGGTGCTCAACGACAACGAGATGTCGATCTCCGAGGGTGTGGGCGCGCTGTCGCAGTATTTCGCGCGCGTGCTCGCCGGGCGTTTCTATTCGCAGCTGCGCAAGGGCGGGAAGAAGGTGCTGAGCCAGCTGCCCACCATGCGCGAGCTGGCCCGTCGCTCCGAGGAACACATGAAGGGCATGGTCCTGCCCGGCACGATGTTCGAGGAAATGGGCTTCAATTACATCGGACCCATCGACGGCCACGACCTGAAGGCGCTGGTCAGCGCGCTGACCAATATCCGCGAGCTCAAGGGTCCGCAGTTCCTGCATGTGGTGACGCGCAAGGGCAAGGGCTATGCCCCCGCCGAAGCAGATCCGATCGCATGGCATGGACCCGGACCATTCGATCCGGACACGGGCACCATCTTCAAGGAGAAAGCCGGCCCGCCCAGCTATTCGCGCATCTTCGGCGACTGGCTGTGCGACATGGCCGCAGCCGATCCGCTGATCCTCGGCATTACTCCGGCCATGCGCGAGGGCTCCGGCCTGGTGGAATATTCAAAGCGCTTTCCCGAGCGCTACTTCGACGTGGCCATCGCCGAACAGCATGCGGTCACCTTCGCGGCCGGTCTTGCCGCCGAGGGTTTCAAGCCGGTGCTCGCCATCTATTCGACCTTCATGCAACGTGGCTACGACCAGCTGATCCATGACGTCGCGCTGCAGAACCTCCCCGTGATCTTCGCGCTGGATCGCGCCGGCCTCGTCGGCAGCGATGGCGCCACCCATCAGGGCAGCTTCGACCTGAGCTTCCTGCGCTGCATTCCGAACATGGTGGTGATGGCACCGTCGGATGAGAACGAATGCCGGCAGATGCTGTACACCGCCACCACGCTGCAACAGCCTGCGGCGGTTCGCTATCCACGCGGCGCGGGACCGGGCGTGAAGGTCACGCGCGAAATGACCGCCTTGCCGGTTGGCCGCGCCGTCATGCGCCGCGACGGACGCGGCGGCCTCGCGATCCTCTCCTTCGGAGCGTTGCTGCCCGCAGCGCTGCTCGCTGCCGAAGAACTTGACGCCACCGTGCTGGACATGCGCTTCGTCAAGCCGCTGGATCGCGAAGCGCTGTTGCGCGTGGCGCTGAAGGCGCGGGCAGTGGTGACGCTGGAAGAAAACGTGGTCGCCGGCGGCGCCGGTTCGGCGGTGGGCGAGGCGCTGGCGGAAGCCGGTGTCGCAATGCCGCTGCTGCACATCGGCATTCCGGACCTGTTCGTGGAGCATGGATCGCGGGACGACTGCCTCGCCATGGCCGGACTGGATGCCGCCAGCATTCGCCAGCGGATTGCGCAGTGGTGGCACGGATTGCAGAACGCTCCGGCCGTGGCCCAGGGTGGCGGGCGGCAGAGCGCCTAGCCGGCGCTCGCTACAACCTACCCCTGCTGGACGGCCGCCAATTCCGATTTCTGCAGACGCTCGATCAGCGAGCGCAGGAACACGCGGTTGAAGCGCAACTGGCAGGACGCCGAGGCCTGCTCGAGCAGCGTTGCGCCCACCTTCAGCAGCGTGACATTGCAACTGGTGCGCACCGAGGCTGAACGCCGGGCACCCGGCACGTAACTGGATTCGCCGAAGCAATCGCCCGTACTGAGCTGACCGACCGCCCGACCGTGTCGCTGCACCACGCAGTCGCCCGCAACCACCACGTAGAAGCGATCATCCATGTCGCCCTCACGCACCACTTCATCGTTGGCCGAGTAGCTCTGCCAGCTGCTGGCCTTCAGCACTTCGCCGATCTCGGCCTGCGAGAAATCATGGAAGAACTTGAGCTGGCGCAGCATGGCCATCTGCTCGGTCTGCTCCATCTGGTCGGTACGCGTGCGCAGTTTCTGGTGCACGCGCGTCAGCGCAGCGGCCAGGTCGAGGCCGCTGCGGTAGCGTTTTTCCGGATCCTTCTGCAGCGCCATCGCCGCCACATTCTCGAGGTCCTCGGTGACCTCCGGGCGCAGCGAATGGATCGGTGCGGGCGTGGCGTAGACGATCTGGTGCATCAGTTTGGCCAGATTGCCGGCACGGAATGGCCGCGACCCGGTCAGCAGTTCGTACATGACCGCGCCGAGTGAATACAGATCAGAGCGATTGGTCAGCTCCTGGCTCTGCACCTGCTCGGGCGACATGTAGCTCGGGCTGCCGGCAATACCCTCGATGCGCGACATCTCCGAACCATCGATCAGCGCGATGCCGAAATCGATGATGCGCACGTCGCCTTCCTGCGTGTACAGGATGTTAGACGGCTTGATGTCCCGGTGGATCACGCCGCGCGAATGCGCGTAGTGCAGCGCCTTGGCGCATTTGAAGATGATCTCGACGATCACGTCGATGCGCAGCAGGTCGTCCTGCCGGCAGAAGGCGGCCAGCGTGCGCGCGCCGTGCACGTATTCGGTGACGATGTAGCAATGGCCGTCTTCTTCGCCGGCATCATAGATCGGCATCAACTGCGGATGCTGCAGCATGCCCACCATGTGGGCTTCGGAAAGGAACATCTTGCGCGCCACGCGCGCCTTGTCCTCGTCCTCGCCATGGTCGCCGTTGTAGACCTTGATGGCGACGTCGCGACCGTAGTACGGATCATGCGAAAGGTAGACGACGCCGGTGCTGCCCTGCCCCACTTCGCGCACGATCACGTACTTGCCGATCCGCTCCGGAACGGCGCGTGTGACGCGGGAGATTTTTGCAGTGGGGCTGGCCATGGACACTCGCGGATGCTGTGTCCGACAGAATAGGTTTTTCGCGGCGAACGGGGCTGTGACGCGCCTCTAGGATCACCCGCGCACGGTGAAATGATCGAAGCCGCGCAGATCGAAGTTGCCGGGTACGCCACGATCCAGCACGCGCACCCCCGCGGCCTGCTCAAGACTGCCGATGCAGGTTATCGCGCATTTAACATTTGCCAGGCGTGCGGCCAGCAGCCCGGCCTGTGCGGGCGCAACGGTGAAACATAATTCGTAGTCGTCGCCGCCTGTCAGTGCCAGACGCGCAGCGGCCGCACCGGCCTGAGCCTGCAAAGCAGCCGACAGCTGCAGCTGCTCCACATTGATCGTCACGCCGCAACCGCTGGCCTGCGCCAGCTTGCCGGCGTCTGCCGCCAGTCCATCTGAAACATCTATGCACGCCGTGGCGATACCACGCAGTGCCTGACCCAGCGCCAGTCTTGGCGTCGGGAACAGGAAGCGATGGCGCAGCCAGCGTTCCTGCCCTGCTTCGAGCTGCGCTGCCGGCGGCGCCCCCTGCTCCAGCGCCAGGCCGGCGGCGGCATCACCCGGTGTCCCGCTGACAAACAACAGGTCGCCTGCCTGCGCGCCGTCGCGGCGCAGTGCGACGCCCTGCGGCACAAAGCCCAGCGCCTGCACCGACACCGACAATGGACCGCCAGTGGTGTCGCCGCCCACCAGTGCGACACGATGCTGCTGGGCCAGCTGCAGCAGCCCGTTCGAGAATTGCTGCAGGAAGGACGGCTCCACAGTCGGCATGGTCAGCGCCAGCAGGAACCAGGCAGGTTCCGCACCCATTGCAGCAAGATCGCTGAGGTTGACGGCGAGCGAGCGATGTCCCAGCGAGTCGGGCGATGTGCCGGGCGGGAAGTGCCGTCCCTCCACCAGCGTGTCGAGGGCGGCAACCAGTTGCTGGCCCGTGGGCACCTGCAACAATGCCGCGTCATCGCCAACGCCCAGCGGCGCGTCGCCACGCGCCAGCCGCAGCGCCTCCGCCGGCGCGCGGAAATACTGCTCGATCAGTTCGAATTCACCGAGGGCCATAGCGTGCGGGGCCTGGGTGGCGGGACCTTGAGATCAGCGCTCGTGCGGTCGCAGCTCGCGCGCCGCCTTGTCCATCACGGCGTTGACGAACTTGTGGCCGTCGGTGGCGCCAAACTTGCGCGCCAGCGCCACCGCTTCATTGATGACGACGCGGAACGGCACCTCGGGATGCGCACGCAGTTCCTGCAGGCCGATCAGCAGTACGGCATGCTCGATTGGATCGAGCTCGTCGGCACGGCGATCGAGCCAGCCGGACAACTGCGCGTCGAGCTCGGCAGTGCGTTCACTGATCTCACGCACCAGCGCCTGGAAAAACTCGCGATCAGCGCGCGGTGATTCGTCAGACAGCTCGAAGTCGCTCATCAGGTCCTGCCATTGGCAGGGATTCAGCTGCCAGCGGTACAGACCCTGCAGCGCGAGCTTGCGCGCCAGCACTCGCGCGGCGTTGCTGCTGCGGGCACTTCGGGACGTTTCGTTCATGGCGCCGCGATCTGTTCGAGCACCAGCGCCATTTCCAGCGCGGCATCCATGGCCTCACCGCCCTTGTCCATGCGATCGACACTGGCACGCTCCAGCGCCTGTTCCAGATTCTCGGTGGTGAGCACACCAAAGATCACCGGCACGCCGGTATCCGAGGCGGCATTGGCAATGCCCCGCGCGGCTTCACCGGCCACGAAATCGAAATGTGCGGTGTCGCCACGGATGACGCAGCCCAGCGCCACGATGGCGTCAAAGCGACCGGTGGCAGCGAGCTTGCGCGCCAGCAGCGGCAGCTCGAAGGCACCGGGCGCGCGCACCAGCGTCAGCTGCGCCGCATCGCCACCCTGACGCGTCCACGCCGCGATGGCGCCATTCAACATCTGCTCGACGATATCGGCGTTGAATCGCGCCGCCACGATCGCTACCCGGCGCCGCTGCGCCGCAGTGCCCGCAGTGCCTTCGCGCGCCACCAGTTGCGAGGCGCCATCGATGATCCGGTAATTCGGCATGGCGGCTAGAGACTTTCGTCGCTGACGTATTCGGCCACTTCCAGATCGAAGGCCGAGATGCCGTGCAGCTGCTTGGGTGCCGACAAGACGCGCATGCGGCGAACACCTAGATCCTTGAGGATCTGCGCCCCGATACCATAGGTGCGCAGCACCGACTGCGCCTGATCGGCCGCCGGCACTGCATCGCGCGCCTGGGCTCCCTGAACAGCATCGGCCAGCGAGCTCGGCGACGCCTGTTCGCGCAGCACGATCAGCGCGCCACAGGGCTCGGTGGAAATACGCTTGAGCGCTTCGCGCAGAGTCCAGGCACGGCCTTCGCCGCGCACGCCCAGCAGGTCGCGCAGCGTGTCGGCCACGTGTACACGCACCAGCGGCAACTGCGCACTTTCCAGGTTGCCCCGGGTCAGCGCCAGATGCAGGTCGCGATGTACATGATCTTCATAGCAATGCAGCTGGAACTCGCCGAACTCCGTCTGCACCGTGCGCTGTGCGATGCGCTCCACCGTGCGCTCGGTGCGCAGCCGGTAGCGGATAAGGTCGCGGATCGTGCCCATGCGCAGGCCGTGGTGCCGCGCGAAAGTTTCCAGCTGCGGACGCCGTGCCATGGTGCCGTCGTCGTTCATGATTTCGACGATCACGGCCGCCGGCTCGAACCCTGCGAGGCGCGCCAGATCGCAGCCGGCCTCGGTATGGCCCGCACGCGTCAGCACGCCTCCTGGCTGTGACATCACCGGAAAGATGTGGCCAGGCTGGCGCAAATTATCGGGGCGGGCGTCTCTGGCCACTGCGGTGCGCACCGTGTGCGCGCGATCATAGGCCGAGATGCCGGTGGTGATGCCTTCGGCGGCTTCGATCGATACCGTGAAATTCGTGCGCCGCTCGCGATCGGTTTCACTGACCATCAGTGGCAGGCGCAGCTGCGTGCAGCGCTCGCGCGTCAGGGTCAGGCAGATCAGGCCGCGACCGAAGCGCGCCATGAAGTTGATGTCTTCGGGACGCACGCGCTCGGCCACCATGAGCAGGTCGCCCTCGTTCTCGCGGTCCTCGTCGTCGACCACGACCACCATCTTGCCGGCAGCCAGGTCGGCAAGGATGTCTTCGATGCGGTCGAATACCGGCGCGGCCGGCTCGACCAGTTTTGGACCAGGGTTCATGGCCGCAAGTGTAGCAGCCCGCGCTCCACGTACCGGGCCAGCATGTCGATTTCGAGGTTCAGCATGTGGCCGATCGCCAGATTACGGAATGTCGTGACGTCCACGGTGTGCGGGATCAGATTCACGCCGAAAACCCGCCCGGAAACCTCGTTCACGGTGAGGCTGACGCCGTCCAGTGCCACCGAACCCTTGGCCGCGATGTAGCGCTCCAGGCCCGCCGGCGCTTCGATTTCAACGCGCAGGGAGCGCGCATCGCGGTGCAGTCCAGCCACTCTTGCCAGTCCATCGACATGCCCTGTCATCAGATGACCGCCCAGCGGGTCACCCATGCGCAGTGCCGCCTCGAGATTGACACTGTCACCGGCAACCAGCTGGCCAAGCGTCGTGAGCTGCAGTGTCTCGC
The DNA here is from genome assembly GCA_031424095.1 of Gammaproteobacteria bacterium. GTDB lineage: Bacteria > Pseudomonadota > Gammaproteobacteria > Steroidobacterales > Steroidobacteraceae > ZC4RG30. The sequence goes on along the minus strand of JANPGU010000326.1, from coordinate 5,705 downwards.
GCGACACATCCGCCTCGAAGCAGCCGGCACTGAAGGCGACCACAGTCAGGCAGACGCCATTCACGGCAATGCTCTCGCCGAGCGCCAGCCGGTTCGCATCCACCAGCTTCGCCAGCGGCCGCGCATCGATGGTCAGCCGCAGGTCGCCCTCACGCTCTGCACACACCGCCACCACACCAAGCGCCTGCACGATTCCGGTAAACATGATCAGACCGCCACGGCCGTGATGCGCAGGTCGTCGCCGACGCTGCGACATTCGCTGAATCGCAGCAGGGTGCGTTCATCCAGACTGGCCAGTGCAGGCAGATCCAGCAGCGGCTTCGCATCGTTGCCCAGCAGGCACGGCGCCAGGTACACCACCAGTTCATCGAACAGCCGCTCGCGCACGAACGCACCCGCCAGCACCCCGCCTGCCTCCACCCAGATTTCGTTAGCGCCGCGCTGCGCCAGCAGTCGCAACACCGCCCGCAGTTCGGGACGTCCGTCCTGCGCCGGGACGATCTCGACTTCGGCGCCCTGGCGCTCCAGCGATCTGCGCCGCTGGGCATCATCGACCGTGGCCAGAATAAGCACCTGTCCTTCACGATGGATGACATGCGCATCGGCTGGCGTGCGCAGCTGCGAATCCAGCACAACCCGCAGCGGCTGCCGGTCACTCTCGTCGATGCGCACGTTCAGCGCCGGGTCGTCCGCGAGGATGGTGCCCACGCCGGTGAGCACCACCGAACTCATCGCACGGCCGCGCTGTGCATCGGCGCGTGCCGCACGGGAGGTGATCCAGCGGCTCTCTCCCGAGGCGAGGGCCGTGCGCGCATCCAGGCTGGCCCCGAGTTTCACACGCACATAGGGCATGCCGGAACGCATCCGCTTCAGGAAACCCGGATTGAGTGCTTCGGATTCCGCGCTCATCAATCCGCTGTCCACCTGGATGCCATGGGCGCTCAGCCGTGCAGCGCCCTGCCCGGCTACCAGGGGATTGGGGTCATCAAGTGCGTACACCACTCTTGCAACACCCGCCTCGATCAGCGCCAGACTGCAGGGGGGGGTCTTGCCGTGGTGATTGCAGGGCTCGAGCGTTACAAAGGCCGTGGCACCGCGGGCAGCGATACCCGCTACCGGCAAGGCATGCGCTTCGGCATGCGGGCCACCGACGCGCTGATGCCAGCCTTCACCCACCACCTGCCCGTCCTTTACCAGCACGCAGCCCACGCGTGGATTCGGATCGGTAGTGTACTGGCCGCGACGCGCCAGTTCGAAGGCACGCGCCATCCAGCGCCGATCCGCGTCCGTCCACGCAGGCTCGGTTGCACTCATGATTTCTTGCCTGCCGGATCGGGTGCGCCGCCGGGCAGCAATGACAGCTGATCGCGATGTACCGGCCGGCGCCGCCGGCTGTGCATCTGGTCGATCTCCTGCCGGAACGCGTCCACGTCCTGAAAACTGCGATAGACAGAAGCAAAGCGTACATACGCGACTTCATCCAGATGATGCAGCTCTTCCATCACCAGCTCACCGATCACGCGCGACAGCACTTCACGCTCGCCCATGCTGCGCAGCTTGTGGCAGATGCGTGAAACCGCGCCGTCAATCGCCTCGCCGCTGACCGGGCGTTTTTCCAGCGCCTTCAACATGCCACTGCGCAGCTTGGCTTCATCGAACGGCATGCGGCTCTGGTCGGACTTGACGACCAGCGGCATGACGAGTTCGGCCGTCTCGAAGGTGGTGAAGCGCTCGCCACAGGAGAGACACTCGCGCCGACGGCGGATCTGCGCACCGGCACCGGCCAGGCGCGAGTCCGTTACCTTGGTTTCTTCATGCCCGCAGAATGGACAATGCATGCCGGATCACGCCCGCCGCCGTGGCGCGCCTCACTTGCCGTAAACCGGAAACTTGCGGCACAGCGCCGCCACATCGCCGCGCACCCGATCAACCACATCCGTGGCGCCGTTGGCATCCACGATGTCGGCAATCCAGCCCGCAACCTGTGTCATCTCCGCTTCCTTGAAGCCCCGCGTAGTCGAAGCCGGCGAGCCGATGCGCAGCCCGCTGGTCACCATTGGCGGCCGCGGATCGTTGGGCACCGCATTCTTGTTTACGGTGATATGCGCCTGGCCGAGCGCTGCATCGGCATCCTTACCCGTCATGCTCTTGTCAGAGAGATCGAGCAGGAACAGGTGATTGTCCGTGCCGCCGGAGACCACCTTGTAGCCGCGCCGCTGGAAGGTGCTGGCCATGGCGCGCGCGTTGGCGAGTACCTGCTGCTGGTATTCCTTGAACTCAGGCTGCAGCGCTTCCTGGAACGCCACGGCCTTGGCGGCGATGACATGCATCAGCGGGCCACCCTGCGTGCCGGGAAACACCAGTGAATTGAGCCGCTTGGTGATTACATCGTTGGCGCGCGCCAGGATGATGCCGCCGCGCGGTCCACGCAGCGTCTTGTGCGTGGTGCTGGTGACCACGTCCGCATAGGGCAGCGGATTCGGCGACAGGCCCGTGGCCACGAGCCCGGCTACATGCGCCATGTCCACTACCAGATAGGCGCCGACCTGGTCGGCGACACGGCGGAAGCGGGCAAAATCCAGATGCCGCGAGTAGGCAGAAAAACCCGCGACGATCATCTTCGGCTTCTCGGCCAGCGCCACCTGTTCCATCTGGTCGTAGTCGATGCGGCCGTCTTCGGCGCGCAGACCATAATGGACGGCGCGATACAGCTTGCCGGAGAAATTCACCTTCGACCCATGGGTAAGGTGACCGCCATGATCGAGGCTCATGCCCAGCATGGTGTCGCCGGGATTGATCAGCGCCATGAATGCGGCGGCATTGGCCTGGCTGCCCGAGTGCGGCTGCACATTGGCGTAGTCGGCACCGAACAGCCGCTTGACCCGCTCGATGGCCAGCTGCTCGACCACATCCACATATTCGCAGCCACCGTAGTAGCGCTTGCCGGGATAGCCTTCTGCATACTTGTTGGTCAGCACCGAGCCCTGTGCTTCGAGCACCCGCGGGCTGGCGTAATTCTCGGACGCAATGAGCTCGATATGCTCTTCCTGCCGTACCTGCTCTGCGCCAATGGCTCGCGCCAGATCAGGATCAAAACGCTCGATCGTCATCGACTCGGAATACATGAACTTGTGGGCCTCCAGGAAGGGGCGTCAATGGTACCCGAAACGCTGCTGGGCTGACCGCAACCCTGCTCTAAGGCTGCAGCAGCGCCTCGACTACCGCGTTCCAGCCGCTGGCAATATTGGCGCGGTTGTAGCCACCACCACCCAGCGCCAGCAATCGGCCATGACCGAGCCGATCCGCCAGAGCGGCCAGTTGTCCCGCTGCCATCGCGTGGCTGGCGGCGCTGAGCTGCAGGTGGGTGATCGGGTCCCCGCCGAGGCTGTCGGCGCCACACTGTAAAATGATGAACTGCGGCTCGAAGCGCTCCACATGCGCCATCACTTCCGGCCAGCGCTGCGCAAAGACCGCATCATCTGCCCCGGGCGCAAGTGGAATGTTGAGCTTGGTGCCCGCGGCCGTGGCCGAACCTGTTTCATCGGCTCTGCCCGTGCCCGGATAAAGGAATTGACCATCCTCGTGCAGATCGGCGAACACCACCTGCGGATTGTCTTCGAAGGCGTAGAACACGCCGTCACCATGGTGCGCATCGATATCCACGTAGGCCACGCGCGCCATGCCGCCGCGCAGCAGCTGCTCGATCAGCACGCCGCAGTCGTTGAAAATGCAGAAGCCCGCGGCGCCATCACGCGCCGCATGGTGCAGGCCGGCGATGGGCACGAACGCGCGTCGCGCTTCGCCTGCCATCAGCGCCGCGGCAGCGGCAAGCGTTGCGCCCACCACCCGCGCTGCGGCTTCGAAGCAGTCGCGGAATGCCGGCGTATCACCGGCATCGAGACTGCCCTGCCCGTCCGCCGAACGGGCACGCACGAAATCCACGTAACGCCGGCTGTGGAACAGCAGCAGTTCCTCATCGGTGGCCAGGCGGGAAGATCCAGCAAGGCAGCGTGACGCAAGGCCCCGCGCGCGGAATTCGCCCTGGAACGCTGCCATGCGGTCGGGTCCGAAGGGATGGCCGTTGGGAAACCCGTAGCGACCCAGCGCTTCGTCGGCGATCACCAGCACAGGCTGTCGGGCGGCTGCGGCGCCGACCATTCCCGCTGCTGTGGAGGTTTCGTTCAAGCTGAATCGAGACTATCACGCAGTCGTGCGATTCGCGGATAATTGCAGGATGGCCCAATACATCTACACCATGAATCGTGTCTCGAAGGTCGTCCCGCCCAAGCGGGTCATCCTGCGCGACATCAGCCTCTCTTTCTTCCCCGGCGCCAAGATCGGCGTGCTCGGCCTCAATGGCTCGGGCAAATCGACATTGCTCAGGATAATGGCCGGCATCGATACCAACATCGATGGCGAGGCGCGCGCGCAGAGCGGCATCCGGATCGGTTACCTGCAGCAGGAACCCCAGCTGGATGACAAGCACACGGTGCGCCAGGCGGTCATGCAGGGCGTTGGCGAGGCGTTCAGGAAGCTCGTGCGCTTCAACGAGATCAGCGAGAAATTCGCGGAGCCGATGTCGGACGACGAGATGAACGCGCTGCTCGAAGAACAGGCGAAGCTGCAGGATGCCATCGATGCAGCCGGCGGCTGGGAACTGGAACGCAAGCTCGACATCGCCGCCGACGCGCTGCGCCTGCCGGAATGGGACGCTGTCATCGGCAAGCTCTCCGGTGGCGAGAAGCGCCGGGTCGCACTCTGCCAGCTGCTGCTTTCCGCACCGGACATGCTGCTGCTGGACGAGCCGACCAACCATCTCGACGCCGAATCGGTGGCGTGGCTGGAGCGCTATCTCGAGGAGTACCCGAGCACCGTCATCGCCGTGACCCATGATCGCTACTTCCTCGACAACGTGGCCGAGTGGATCCTGGAGCTGGACCGTGGCCATGGCATTCCGTGGCAGGGAAACTACTCGTCGTGGCTGGAGCAGAAAGACCAGCGCCTGGCACAGGAAGAACGCTCCCAGGAAGGCCTGCGCAAGATGCTCGAGCGCGAACTGGAATGGGTGCGGTCCAATCCCAAGGCACGCCAGTCAAAGAGCAAGGCGCGCATGCAGCGCTTTGAAGAACTCGCGTCGCAGGAATTCCAGAAGCGCAACGAGACCAACGAGATCTACATTCCACCCGGCGAACGGCTGGGCGATGTGGTCATTGAAGTGAAGAATCTTTCCAAGGGCTTCGGCGACCGGCTGCTGATCGACGATTTTTCGTTCAGTCTGCCGCGCGGCGGCATCGTCGGCATCATCGGGCCCAACGGCGCCGGCAAGACCACGTTGTTCCGCATGCTGACCGGCCAGGAAACGCCCGACAGCGGCGAGATCCGCATTGGACCCTCCGTGAAGCTGGCCTATGTCGACCAGTCGCGCCAGCAGCTGAACGACAAGCACAGCGTGTGGCAGGAAATTTCCGGTGGCCAGGACATCATCAAGGTCGGCAATTACGAGACGCCGTCGCGCGGCTACGTTGGCCGCTTCAATTTCAAGGGCACGCAGCAGCAGCAGCTCATCGGCGAACTGTCCGGCGGCGAACGCAACCGCGTGCACCTGGCAAAGGTATTGAAGACCGGTGGCAACCTGTTGCTGCTCGACGAACCCACCAACGATCTCGACATCGAGACCCTGCGCGCGCTGGAAGAGGCGCTCGTGG
>JANPGU010000325.1:0-2948 GCA_031424095.1 Gammaproteobacteria bacterium | reverse complement strand
CCGACTGGCTCAAGCCCCTGGCATGAGCACACCCGTCAATCACACCGGCATCGGCATGACCTCCGCGCGCACCCGCGACCGGCTGGTGCAGCGGCTGCGTGAACAGGGCATTCACGATCTGCGCGTGCTGGAACGCATCCGCAGCCTGCCGCGGCATATCTTTGTCGACGAGGCGCTGGCCAGCCGCGCCTATGAAGACACGGCCCTGCCCATCGGCTGGGGCCAGACGATTTCGCAGCCCTACATCGTAGCGCGCATGACGCAGGCACTGCTCTCGGGTGGCCTGCCGGCAAAGGTGCTCGAAGTGGGGTTTGGCTGCGGCTACCAGACTGCGGTGCTCGCACCTTTTGCGGAGAAGATTTTTTCCATCGAAAGGGTGGAGCCCCTGGTGGCGAAAACCCGCGAGCGCCTGAAGGAACTGCAGGTACGCAATGCGAAGCTCAAGCACGGTGATGGCATGAAGGGCTGGCCGACCCAGGCGCCATTCGACGGCATCATTGTTGCGGCTGCACCGCTGACCGTTCCCGACGCATTGTTAAACCAGCTCGCCATCGGCGGCCGGCTGGTGGTGCCAGTGGGTCCCGATGGGCAGCAGCAACTGTTGCGGATCACGCGGCGCGAGAACGGTATGCACCGTGAAATGCTGGGCGCGGTGTCGTTCGTGCCCATGCTGGCAGGGGTCACGGGCGGTTCCTGAACGGCGCGCATCGAAACGCCCTAGACCGAAATCGCAAGGCAGGTCAAGGGGCTTGCGGGCGGCGATGAACGGTGCTTTGATGTAGCTGTCTTGCGACAGGCCTATCGGACGAAGACACTGAAGGACGGACTGGGACGGGTTTCGAAAAAAATCAGAAAAATCGAGTCGATACAAAAGCAACAAAAAGCGCTTTCCAATTATTCGAGTCTGTCAGCTCCGAATGAATGGTTTGAACTGGATCTTTAGCTCCGCACTGCAGTGTCTTCCTCCGATCAGCCTGATCCCCGCCCGCAAGACTTGCGGGCGGCGACTGTACACCTAGCCCATCAAGGCTTCGGCGCAGCAGCAGCAGGCGCTGCTTCTGGTTCGGCCTTCACGATCTCCAGAAGTTCCACATCGAATACCAGCGTCGCGCCACCGCGCATCTGCGGCGGACGGCCTTCGTCACCGTAGGCCAGTTCAGGCGGGCAGGTGAGCTGCGCCTTGCCACCGACCTTCATCTGCTGCACGCCTTCCGACCAGCAGGCGATCACGCCGTTCAGCGGGAACGTGGCTGGCTCCTTGCGCTTGATCGAGCTGTCGAACTCCTTGCCGTCCACGAAGCGGCCGGCATAGTGCACCTTGACGGTATCGGATGCCTTCGGGCTCTCGCCGGTACCTTCCTTCACGACCTTGTAGACCAGGCCGTCGGCAAGCTTGGTAGCGCCGGCTTCGGCCGCTGCCTTGACGATGTATGCAGCGCCGGCATCCTTCTCGCGCTTCGCCGCGGCGGCCGCGCGCGTGGTCTGCAGTTCCTGCAGTTTGGGGATCACTTTCTCCATCGCTTCCTGCTCGATCTTGGAACGGTTGCGGGCACCGTCGTCCAGACCGGACTTCACCAGTGCAATCTCCTTGTCGTTGAACTCGAACGACTGGATGTTCTGCGACAGGATCACGCCCAGCGAATAGAGCGCCTTTTCGTCATCGGTCTTTGGCTCGGGCGCAGCCGCCTGCGCACAGGCAGTGAGGCTGGCTACTGAAATCATGGCAACGGCTAGATGAAGGCGCATGCGATCCCCGATGGGTGGTTGATTACAACCACCTAGTGTAGGGAAAGTCAGGCGCGGCTGCATGAACGCCGCCTGAATCGGCTTCAGGGGAACAGCAAGGCGGCCACTGCCCGATCTTCCTGTGCCAGCACGTTGTAGGTGCGGCAGGCCGCGCCCAGCTCCATGGATTCCAGCGCGATCTGGCGGGTGGCCAGAGCCCGGCGCAGCGTGCGCGCCGCCGCCATGGGGGCCTGTGGCGCGCCGAGCAGCAGGATCCGCGGCTGCAGATTCCAGACCGGTTCGAGCGCCTGCAGTGTCAGCTCGTCTGGCAGGTTGATCCAGCTGCTGTGCAGGAAGCCCGGCGCGACAATGCACGGCGCGTCGAGGCGCTGACCATTGATCAGGATTTCGCCATCACCGTAGCGACTGATCAGGTTCATATGAGCCTGGCGATGTTCGTGCAGTTTCATCAACCGCTACGATACGCGATATGACCGTACTGATCGCCATGCCAGCCATCGACCCCACTGCAGGCGAAGCCCTGCCTGAATTGCCGGCGCTGACGCAGCTGCTGCAGGGTGCATCCCGATTGCCGGCGGCCAGCGACTGGCGCAGCGGGGTGCAGGCTGCGCTGGGTCTGGGCGCAGCGGCTGCAGCGCAGCCGGCGCGCATTGCGGCATGCGTGGTGCCGGGGCTGCAGCCAGGTCTCGGCCTGTGCCTGGCCACGCCGGTGCATGTCGTCGCCGGAATCAGCCGCATGTTCCTGGCGCCGGCCGGCACTGTTGAAATCACCGCCGCAGAACGGGAATCGCTGCGCCTGGCGTTCAATGCCGAGTTCGGTGCCGAGGTGCAGCTGCATGCAGCGGGAACCGGCTGGCTGCTGCAGGCGCCTTTCGCCGGCAGCGCGAGTGATGCGGAGCCGGCAGAACTGGGTGGCGCCGCGCTGGCGCGCGAACCCGCCACCACTGCGGCCGTCCGTTCGCTGCGCCGGCTGGGTGCCGAAATCGAGATGTGGCTGGCGACGCTGCCGCTGAATCAGTCGCGCGAAAAACGCGGCGCCCCGCCGGTCAACTGCTTCTGGTTCTGGAGCGGGACACAGGCAGCCGCGCTGCCGGTGCCGGCACGCAGTCCCGCTGGCCTGTTCAGCAATCTGCCCGCCGATGCGTGGCTTGCCGGCCTTGCCATGCACTGCAATCGGCCGCTTGCCCAGGTGTCAGGTTGGC
>JANPGU010000324.1:0-1784 GCA_031424095.1 Gammaproteobacteria bacterium | reverse complement strand
CCACGCGGTCCGTCAGCAGCAGCACCTCGATGCCCTTCTTGCGGAAGATCTCGAGCTGCGGGCTGCTCCTGGCGCCGGCCAGGCTGTCGGCGGTGATGTAGTAGACGGCCTCCTGGCCTTCCTTCATGCGGCCCACGTAGTCGGCCAGCGACACACCTTCGTCCGCATGCGTGCTGGCAAAGCGGACCAGCTTGGCCAGGCGCTCCTTGTTGGCGTGGTCTTCGCCAATGCCTTCCTTCAGCACGTTGCCGAACTGTTTCCAGAACTCGGCGTACGTCTCCTTCTGGTTCTCGGCGACGTCCTCCAGCATGGACAGCACCTTCTTCGTGCTGCCCTCGCGGATGGCTTTCACGTCGCGGCTTTCCTGCAGCAGTTCGCGGCTGACGTTCAGCGGCAGGTCGGCGCTGTCGATCACACCCTTGACGAAGCGCAGGTACACCGGCATCAGCGCTTCGGCGTCGTCCATGATGAAGACGCGCTTCACATACAGCTTGACGCCACCGCGCTTGTCGCGGTTCCACAGGTCAAACGGCGCCTTCTTGGGAATGAACAGCAGCTGCGTGTATTCCGTGCGGCCTTCGACGCGGTTGTGCGTGTAGGCCAGCGGCGCTTCCTGGTCGTAGCTGATCTGCTTGTAGAAGTCCTGGTACTGCTGGTCCGTGACCTCGCTCTTGGGGCGCGTCCACAAAGCCGCGGCCTTGTTGACGGGTTCCCATTCTTCGGTGGTGACCTGTTCCTTCTTCTCTTCGTCCCAGGTCTGCTTGGCCATCAGCACCGGCAGGCTGATGTGGTCGCTGTACTTGCCGATGATGGACTTCAGCTTCCAGGCGCTGAGGAACTCTTCCTCGCCTTCGCGCAGGTGCAGGATGACGTCGGTGCCGCGCTGCGGGCGGTCAATCGTCTCGACCTCGAAGTCGCCCGTGCCTTCGCTGCTCCAGCGCACGCCTTCCGACGCAGCCGTGCCGGCGCGGCGGGTCTCCACCGTCATGCGGTCGGCGACGATGAAGCCGCTGTAGAAGCCCACGCCGAACTGGCCGATGAGGTTGGCGTCCTTCTTCTGCTCGCCTTCCAGCTTGGCCATGAACTCGCGCGTGCCGCTCTTGGCAATGGTGCCCAGGTGCGACACCGCTTCGTCGGCACTCATGCCGATGCCGTTGTCGCGGATGGTGATGGTCTTGGCCTTTTCGTCGTACCAGACGCGCACTTCCAGGTTGGGCTGGTCTTCGAACAGTTCGGCCTTGTCCAGCGCCTCGAAGCGCAGCTTGTCACAGGCGTCGCTGGCGTTGCTGACCAGTTCGCGCAGGAAGATTTCCTTGTTGCTGTACAGGCTGTGGGTGACGAGGTGCAGGATCTGCTTGACCTCGGCCTGGAATGACAGGGTTTGTTTGTCCATGGCGAGTGTGCTCGGTTCAGTTCTGGGAGTGGTTCACGGGAGCAGACCACGGTGGGGCCACCCGGCCTGATTTCAACATCCTGATTTATCCGGGTGGCCTGGTGGAAAAAGGCGGTGCCGGAAAACTCACCCCGGCGGTCACCGTGACCGCGCAGACTCCGCCGACGTTTCTGGTCATGGCCCAGGACGACGGCGTGCGCGTGGAGAATCCCATCCATTACTACCTCGCCCTGCACGCGGCCAAGGTGCCGGCCGAGCTGCACCTCTATCCCAAGGGCGGCCACGGCTACGGCTTGCGGCGCACGAGTGACAACGTGACGACCTGGCCCGACCGCACCATCGAATGGCTGCAACGAACGCTGGAATGAAGGGAAACTGGCCGGCGGGCGCC
>JANPGU010000323.1:0-8924 GCA_031424095.1 Gammaproteobacteria bacterium | reverse complement strand
CGGCGCGGTCAGCTGCGGCTCATCCGCACGACGCGGCACGATGGTGAGCCCTGCAGACCCCGCAGTCTCGAGCGCATCCACCATGTGCATGAAATGCGCCCAGCATTCCGCCCAGTCTTCCCAGGGATGCGCAGTTGCGTAGCCGCTGATGGACGACGCTTCCCACTGCGGCGGTGGACCATTTTGATAGTGCCGCTGCAGGGCTGCGGAATAATCGAGCTGCTCGTCGCCGAACAGATTACGAAACTCCTGCAGCCGCGGTCCGTCGGCAATGAGGCGATCCCAGTAGTAGTGACCGATCTCATGCCGGAAATGGCCGATCAGCGTGCGATAGGGTTCGTGCTGCAGCACGCGCTGCTGTTCACGCTGCACATCGTCGGCCTCGGCGGCATTCACCGTGATGAGTCCGTTGTCATGGCCGGTGAGCACCCGGCTGGCATCGCCGCCCTGCGCCTGATCATGCAGGAACTCGAATGCCAGGCCCGCGTCGTGGGGTTCGACCTTCTTCGAAATCGGCAAGCCCAGCGCATGCAGCGTATAGATCAGCCGGCGCTTGGCTTTTTCCAGGCGATACCAGACTGCCCTGTTTTCGGTAATGGCCAGATTTGGAATCACGCGCGTGAGCCGGCACGACTCGCACTGCGGGTTGTCATCAGCAACCGGCACCGCCCAGTTGCAAACCTGCTCGACCGAATAGTTGCTGCAAAGGCGAAAGCTGCCCGAGACCTTCGCGCCTACTGCTGTCCACGCGCCATCCGCCGCTGCTTCCAGCGCCGCCATGAGCCGCCGTTCGGGCAGATACGCCAGGGTGTGCCCGCACACGAGGCAACTGACGTTCTCGAAGAAGACCAGTGCCTGGCAATGACTGCAGTGAAACGTTCTCAATTTCGCAAGCCTCGAATGTCAGTTCCATGGACGCCGCCGAGCGCGCAGCCTGCCCGCGACACGCAGTACAGCGCAGCGACGCACGAATCGCTATCAGCGGTTTCTGACAAGTGTTCGGGAACGACGTCTGGCCGACTAGAATGGCGGCATGGACCAATTCCGGGTCGTGATCATCGGCGCAGGATTTGCCGGCCTCGCCTGCGCCCGAAAGCTGGCCCGGCGCAACTGTCAGGTGACGGTCGTGGACCGCAGCAACCACCATCTGTTCCAGCCGCTGCTCTATCAAGTGGCAACCGCCGGACTCGCCGCGCCGGCCATCGCGGCGCCCATCCGCTTCCTGCTGCGCAGCTTTCACAACGTCACCACACTGCTGGCCGAAGTGCGCAACATCCTGCCGGTCGAGCGCCAGGTCAGCCTCGACGATGGCTCCCGCCTCGACTACGACTACCTGGTGGTCGCCAGCGGCGCCAGCCACAGCTATTTCGGTCGCGACGACTGGGCACCGCATGCCCCCGGCCTCAAGACCCTGGCCGACGCGCAGGACGTCCGCCGCCGCGTACTTGAAGCGTTTGAATACGCAGAGCGGGCCGCCACAGCGGCAGAAACCACCAGCTGGCTGCGTTTCGTCGTGATCGGTGGCGGTCCCACCGGTGTTGAGCTAGCCGGCACCCTTGCGGAGATCGCGCGCCACACGCTGCCAGAGGAATTCCGGCGCATCGATTCACGTCAGTCGGAGGTGCACCTGCTCGAAGCATCGGACCGCGTGCTCGGCAGTTTTCCGCCGGCGCTCTCGATCAAGGCCCGCGCACAACTGGAGCAGCTTGGCGTTACCGTGCAGACCGGCATGCGGGTCGTGGATATCGACGCGGCAGGCGTGACGCTGCAGGATCACACGCGCCTGGCCAGTCACACCGTGCTGTGGGCCGCGGGCGTGCAGGCTTCTGCGCTGGGCAAGCTGCTGGATGCGCCAACCGATCGTTCCGGCCGCGTGGCTGTGCAGCCGGACCTGAGCATTGAGTCTCATCCGGAAATCTTCGTGGTCGGCGACCTTGCCAGCGCCACCTCGCATGACATGCCGGTGCCAGGTGTCGGTGCGGCAGCCAAACAGATGGGCATTACCGCAGCGCGGAACATACTCGCCCGCCAGAGCAATGCCCGGACGATACCTTTTGTCTATCGCGACTACGGCATGCTGGCAACCATCGGTCGCAATGCCGCGGTTGGCACCGTGGGTCGCATGCAGATGTCCGGTCGATTCGCGTGGCTGTTCTGGGTGTGCGTGCACCTGTTCTACCTGATCGGCTTTCGCAACCGGCTGGTGGTCCTGTTCGACTGGGCCTGGGCCTATGTCAGCTTCGAGCGCTCCGCGCGTGTCTTCACATCGGAAAAAGCAACCCGCGAAGCTACCGATGGGCATGCCAGTCCGCCGAAACCGGCATAAAATGCGGCCAGAACTGGCCCGGCAGGCAGCTGAACATTCAAGGGGGAATTGCAATGCGTGGCACTCGACCATCTGGCGGATATCCACTGGCGCTTTGCGGAGCATTGCTGATGGCGCAGCTTGGCGCCCCGCTGCTGGCACAGGCGCAACAGCCGGCTGGCTACGAACTGGCCATTGTGGACATGCGCGGCAAGAAGCAGGTGCTGGGCACACTGCCCGCTTCGGTATATGCGCCCCGCGTCTCGCCTGACGGCGAAAAGGTCGCCTTCGAACTGGCCGACGCCGCGGCGACCGATCCGGCAGCCCCAAGGAAGTTGTGGGTGGCAGAGCTCGAACAGCTCGGCAAGCGCCGTGCGCTTCCCCAGGTCGGCACCACCACCAACATGGCACCGGTCTGGACAGAAGATGGCGAACGGCTGGTTTTTCAGGTCGCGGGCAACGGCGCCGATGTTCCCGATGCCTTGTACTGGCGTCGCGCGGATGGCAAGGATGAGGCCGAGAAACTCATCGACGGACGCGCCGCCGAAGACACCTATGGCAATGGCAAGCAGCTGTCGTTCATCACTTTGACGGGCGAGCGCGACTACGGCATTTCCACGCTCGACCTGACCACGAAGACCGCTTCGCGGCTGGTTGATGCGCCCAATTCGGAACAGCACAGCAGCAATGTCTCACCCGACGGCAAGTGGTTTGTCTACACCTCGAATGAAAACGGCAGCCCGCAGCTGTGGCTCGAGTCACTGCCGCAGGGTGGTCAGCGCTATCGCATCACGGACAAGGGCGGCCAGCATCCTCTCTGGTCCCCGGACGGCGCGGTCGTGTTCTTCGACAACGGTGGGCAGATGTACAAGATTTTCGTTTTCCTGGACAAGGCCAAGCCGCAGACCAGCGAGCCCGAGGCACTGCCGATCAAGGGTTTCCAGCAGGGAGACCTGCGACGACAGTTCGACCTGATGCCAGAGGGCTTTCAGTTCCTGATGCTGTTTCCCCTGAAGTAGGACCGCTCACGGCTACCGCGTATCGGGCATGTGCTGGGCACCATTGCTGCCACTTGGCGCCGTGGTGGGATCTGAGGGGACCAGTGACTTGCCGGCGCGACTCCAGCGTGAGAACTCCAGCGGCGTGAGGAAATCGTCGTGATTCAAGTCCAGCGCTTCGAAGGCACGCACCAGTTCACTGTTGGGCTTCGCCTCTTCCAGCGAAACCCGGCCATCGCTGTTGATGTCCATGGGCTTGAAGTCGAACAGCGTTGGATTCTGGTTCTGGGCGGGTGGAGTCTGCGCGCCTGCGGCGGCGGCAAACGTGATGGCCAGCACCAGCCGGCCAAAATGCATTGCGATTTTCATTGCGGTATTCCTCGAGTCAGCTATTGCGCAAGCGTGCCCGGCCGCCGCACCGCTTGCTATCAGCCACTCACCATGCAGCGCGCACAGCCGTCGCGCCCTGCCGTAGGCGGCTTCCGACTTGCGACTGTAGCGCGCCCGCGACGCCAAGGTGGCACGGTGACTTCAGTCTGACGTCGGGGAGTGACGATGTTGAATCTGCACTTCAGCAGCTGGCAGGGGCTGTTGCCGACAAGTTTCGGCCTGGCCTTGATGACATTGATCGCCAAGGGAGCTGCGCTCTGCGGCATCATGCTGCAGAGTACAGAAGCGCAGGTACGGGCCATGCCGAGCCGGCCGCTACTCGCCGCTATCGCAATGCTTGCATTGGCGGCATGTGCACCGAAGATCGCGCCATTGCCGGCAGCCATTGCGTCTGCACTGGACGTTGTCGAGCTTGACGCCACGCAGGCACAGGCCCGCATGGCCGCCGGCCAACTGAATTCACACGCACTCACGCAAGCCTATCTGCATCGCATCGCGACGATCGACGACGCCGGCCCGGCACTCAATGCCGTCATCGAACTGAATCCGACCGCGCTCGCTGAAGCCGACTCACTCGACGCCGAGCGCAAGGCCGGCAGACTTCGCGGTCCTCTGCACGGTCTTCCGGTCCTGCTGAAGGACAACATCGACATTGCCGGCATGGTGAATTCCGCCGGCTCGCTCGCACTGGGCGACAACCGGCCTGCACAGGACGCTTTTCTCGTCGCGCGACTGCGCGCCGCCGGCGCGGTAATCCTCGGCAAGACAAACCTGAGCGAGTGGGCAAACTTCCGCTCGACCCGCTCGTCTTCCGGCTGGAGTTCCCGCGGCGGACAGACAAAGAATCCCTACGCGCTCGACCGCAATCCATGTGGCTCGAGCTCGGGTACCGGGGCCGCGATCGCTGCAAGCCTCAGCGCCATCGGCGTCGGCACGGAAACCGATGGCAGCATCATCTGCCCTGCTGCGGTAAACGGCCTCGTTGGACTCAAGCCCACCGTCGGCCTGATCAGCCGCCGCGGCATCATCCCCATCTCGATCACGCAGGACACGGCCGGCCCAATGGCGCGCAGCGTCGCCGATATCGCGCTGCTGCTGAATGCATTGGCCGCGGTGGATGCGGACGATCCTGCCGGCCCGGACGCAGCAGGCCGGATCCCGCCGGACTTCACGGCGTATCTCAAACTCGACGCGCTGGCCGGAAAGCGCTTTGGAGTCCTGCGCCAGGCAATGGGGTATCACTCCGAGGTCGATGCTGCCATGGAGAGGGCCATTGTCACGCTCAAGACCAAGGGCGCCATCGTTGTCGACGTGCAGGTTTCCACCTACGGCAAGTGGGATGAGCCGGAATTCACCGTGCTGCTGTACGAATTCAAGGACGGGCTGAATGCCTATCTGAAAGCGGCCGGCTCCCCACACACCTCACTGCATGCCCTGATCGAATGGAACCGCGCCCATGCGGACGCTGCGATGCCATTCTTCGCGCAGGAAATCTTCGAGCAGGCCGAAAAGAAGGGTCCGCTCACCGATGTCGCATACCTGAAGGCGCGCGAAGCCGCGCGGCGACTTGCCGGCAAGCACGGGCTTCTGGCTGCACTGCGCGTGCAACACCTCGATGCCCTGATTGCACCAAGCGTGGCACCCGCCTGGCTGACCGATCATGTGCTGGGGGATCACTTCACAGGCGCGGGCTATGGCATGGCCGCGGTAGCCGGGACACCCAGCCTGACAGTGCCGATGGGCGAAGCACATGGCCTGCCACTCGGCATCACATTCATGACTGCGGCCTACACGGAAGCCGACCTGATCGGATTCGGCTACGCCTTCGAGCAGGCGACGCACGCGCGCCAGCCGCCCCGCTACCTCGCCACATTGCCGCAGTGACGCCGCAAATCGGCCGCTGGCTCCGCATGCCTTGACAGGTGACCATTAGGTCACCTATTTTAGGCGCATGCTGAACGAAGACCTCATCTTCAAGGCGCTGGCGGATTCCTCGCGCCGACTGCTGCTCGACCTGCTGCAGCAGCGCGACGGCCAGACGCTCACCGAGCTTGAAGCGCCGCTGGTCATGACGCGCTTCGGCGTCATGAAGCATCTGCGCGTGCTCGAAAACGCCGGGCTTGTGACCACGCGTCGCGCGGGCCGCGAAAAGCACCATTTCCTGAATGCCGTACCGATCCGGCTCATCCACGACCGCTGGATCGACAAATACACCGAACCACAGGTAGCCGCGCTGGCGGATCTGAGAACCACACTGGAGAACTCGAAATGGAAAGTGGCACGAAAGCGGGCATGACCACACGCGTCCATGAGATCTATATCAAGGCTCCGCAGGAGCAGATCTGGGAAGCGATCACCTCGCCGGAGTGGACCGCGAAGTACGGCTATGGCGCAGCCGTCGAAGTCGAACTCAAGCCAGGCGGCAAATGCCGCTACAAGGCCAGCGAGATGATGCGCGGCATGGGTCTGCCGGAAACCATCATCGATGGCGAGGTATTCGAAGCGGATCCGCCACGCAAGCTGGTCCACTCCTATCGCTGGCTGTTCACCGACCGGAACAAGGCCGAAGGTTTCACCCGCGTGACTTGGGAAATCGAACCCACCCCTGCCGGCTTCTGTCGACTCACCGTGACACACGAGATTGAAAACGCTCCGATCATGGCCGCAGCGACCGTCGCCAGGTTCAGCTTGCAGGGTGGCGGGGGCTGGAACTGGATACTCAGCGACCTGAAGTCGCTGCTCGAGACCGGCAAGCCCATGTCGGCCTGAAGTGCAATCATTCAACCATCTGGTTGACTTTAATCCGGGGGCACGAATAATTTCAACCATATGGTTGAATCAAACGCGCCCCAGCTCAACGCCATTTTCCACGCACTGGGCGACAGCACGCGCCGGCAGATCCTGCGCGAACTTGCTGCAGGCGAGCGCAGCGTCGGCGAGCTGGCCGAGCCCTTCTCCATCTCTCTTGCCGCGGCATCCAAGCACATCAAGGCACTGGAACACGCCGGCCTGATCCAGCGCGAGGTCCGCGGTCGCACCCACATCTGCCGGCTCGAACCAGGCCCCCTCGCCAGCGCACATCAATGGCTGGGCTACTACGAACAATTCTGGAGCTTCCGTCTCGACACCCTCGAACAGCTGCTGCGTGCGGACGCGCGCAGGCCGCGGACACCACGCAGGAGAAAGAAATGACCACCGTCCCCAATGACTACGGCACGCTCATTGAACCCGCCACGCTGAAGATCCAGCGGCTGTTGCCTGGGCCCGTCGAGCGTGTATGGGCCTATCTGACCGAGAGCGAACTGCGCAGCAAATGGCTGGCATCCGGCACGATGCAGGCGCAGATCGATACGCCGTTCGAGTTTGTCTGGCGCAACGAAGAGCTCGCCTGCCCTCCCAGCAAGCGGCCGGAAGGATCTGCGGAAGAACATCGGATGAAATGCCTGATCAAGGAATTCGATCCGCCCCGCAAGCTGGCCTTCACCTGGGGCACCGGCAGCGACGTGTCGATAGAGCTCGCCCCCATCGGCAATCAGTTCCAGCTGACGCTGATCCATCGGCGCATCCCGGATCGCGGCACCCTGCTCAGCGTTGGCGCCGGCTGGCATTCGCATCTGGACATCCTGGTCGCGAATGTCAGCGGCTCCGCCGCGGAGCCCTTCTGGGATGCCTGGAAGCGTCTGCAGCAGGACTACGACCAGCGACTGCCGAAATAAGGCAGTCTTGCGGCATGATCTGCCGCAACGGATGCGGCGCCTGCTGCACGGCGCCTTCGATTTCAAGTCCGATTCCCGGCATGCCCCAGGGCAAGCCGGCTGGAGTGCGCTGCGTGCAGCTCGATGCGCAGCAGCGCTGCCAACTGTTCGGGAAGGCGGAGCGGCCGGCTGTATGCCAGTCACTCAAACCCACACCGGCGATGTGTGGGGAGAATCGGGAGCAGGCGATGCAGTGGCTCGATCTGCTCGAACTGCAGACTCAACCAGGCCGCCGCACTAAGATTGCCCCATGACCCAGCGACTGCAGATCGATTTCGTCTCCGACGTGGCCTGTCCCTGGTGCGCAGTCGGGCTCTTCAGCCTCGATGAGGCATTGCGCCGACTGGCGGATGTGGTGGACGCAGACATCACCTTCCAGCCATTCGAACTCAATCCGGACATGCCCCTGGCGGGCGAGAATCTCGACGAGCACATCGCGGGCAAGTACCGCACCACGCCGCAACAGATCGCCGCCGGCCGCGAACCGCTGCGGGCACGCGGCGCCAGCCTCGGATTCGCATTCAATTCCTCCTCTCGCAGCCGCGTCTACAACACCTTCGATGCCCACCGACTGCTGCACTGGGCGAAGGAGTTCAATCTGCATCGCGAACTCAAGCGGGCATTGTTCAAGGCCAACTTCACGGATGACCTGGACGTCTCGGATCCGGTAATCCTGGTCGGGGTTGCAGGCACAGTCGGCCTGGACCAGGAGCGGGCGCGCGCAGTGCTCGCTTCGCAGCAATATTGCGCCGAGGTGCGTGCAGCCGAGAAGCTGTGGCTGGCGCGCGGCATCCAGTCCGTTCCCGGCGTGGTCGTCAATCAGAAATGGTTGATCTCGGGCGGCCAGCCGCCCGA
The DNA here is from genome assembly GCA_031424095.1 of Gammaproteobacteria bacterium. Classification (GTDB taxonomy): domain Bacteria; phylum Pseudomonadota; class Gammaproteobacteria; order Steroidobacterales; family Steroidobacteraceae; genus ZC4RG30. The sequence goes on along the minus strand of JANPGU010000323.1, from coordinate 621 downwards.
GATTTTCGAACAGGCCCTGCGCAATATCGCCACCGAACTCGCGCCGGACGGCGGTACCTGATTCCCGGAGTACCGCCTGTGACGAGGCGCCTGCAGATCAGGCGCGCTGGATTTCCCGGGCCGCAGCTACCAGACCATCCACCATCGCAACCGTGGTACGGAAAGACGTCACCAGCCGCGCGACGCCAGGTTCCCAGCGGCCGCCATGGTAGAAATCGAAACCACGCTCGAATAAACCCTGCAGCAACGATTGCGGCATCCTGACAAACAGGATGTTGGTAACTGTCGGCACTTCGCTTGCCACGCCCGGCACAGTGGCAAGACCTTCCGCCAGTCGCCGCGCCATTGCATTGGCATGACGCGCATTCTTCAGCCACAGATCGTCCTGCAGATACGCATGCATCTGCGCCGAGACGAAGCGCATCTTCGACAGCAGATGCCCCGCCCGCTTGCGGCGGAATGGCAGCGTGTCCCACAGCGTATCGTTGAACACGAGCAGCGCCTCGGCGCTCAACGCGCCATTTTTCGTCGCACCGAACGAGAGCAGATCGACTCCTGCCTGCCATGTGAGTTGTGCGGGTGTGCAATCCTGCGCCACCAGCGCATTGGCAAAGCGCGCGC
>JANPGU010000322.1:0-25150 GCA_031424095.1 Gammaproteobacteria bacterium | reverse complement strand
TGACTGGACCACGACGACCGGTGCCGACGGTGATGCGGTCCACCGAACGGATCGGCGTGACCTCGGCCGCGGTGCCGGTGAAGAACAGTTCGTCGGCGATGTAGAGCATCTCGCGCGGGATCGAGGTCTCACGCACTTCATAGCCCATGTCCCGCGCCAGCTTGATCACCGAATCACGGGTGATGCCGCCGAGCACCGAATGCGCGAAGCCCGGCGTGTGGATCACGCCATCGCGAACGAGGAAGAGATTCTCGCCAGCGCCTTCGCTGACAGTGCCGTCCGGCGCCAGGCCAATGCCTTCGGCAAAGCCCAGGCGCTTGGCTTCCATGCTGATCAGTTGGCTGGAAAGATAATTGCCGGCCGCCTTGGCCATGGCGGGCAGGGTGTTTGGCGCAACGCGCTGCCAGGACGAAATGCACACATCGACGCCTTCGCTTTCCGAATCGGCACCGAGGTACTTGCCCCATTCCCAGGCCGCAACGGCCACATCCACCGGCGGGTCGATCTTCGGCGCGACGCCCATCTCGCCATAGCCGCGGAACGCGACCGGACGCAGATAGGCGCCGTTCGAAAGACCATTGACCGCCACCACCTGTGCACAGGCCGCATTGAGTTCGGCCGGCGTGAACGGGATGTTGATGCGATAGATCCTGGCCGAGTCATACAGCCGGCGCGTATGTTCGGCCAGACGGAAGATCGCCGTGCCCTTGTGCGTTGCATAGGCGCGTACACCTTCGAACACCGACGAGCCGTAGTGCAGGGCATGGGACAGTACATGTACCGTCGCCTTTTCCCAGGGAACCAGCTTGCCGTTGAACCAGATGAACTGCGTTGCTGCAATGGGCATGACGTTCTCTCTTACCTCTTAACGTTCGTCCGAGAGCCAGGGCATGCGCTCGCGAAGCTTCGCGCCGACCTTCTCGATCTTGTGGTTCAGGTCGACCTTCATCAGCTTGTTGTACTTCTTCAGGCCGCTCTTGTTCTCGGCGATCCACTGACGGGCGAACTTGCCCGACTGGATCTCGCCGAGGATCTTCTTCATTTCCTTCTTCGTGGCCTTGTTGACCACGCGCGGGCCGCGCGTCATGTCGCCCCACTTGGCGGTGGTGCTGATGTACTTGTGCATCTTGGCGAGGCCACCTTCATGCAGCAGGTCGACGATGAGCTTCAGTTCATGCAGCACTTCGTAGTAGGCCACTTCCGGCTGGTAGCCGGCTTCCACCAGCGTCTCGAAACCGGTGAGCACGAGGTCTGACGTGCCGCCGCAGAGCACGGCCTGCTCGCCGAACAGGTCGGTCTCGGTCTCTTCGGCAAACGTGGTCATCAGCACGCCACCGCGGGTGCTGCCGATGCCATGCGCATAGGCCAGCGCAATGTTGAACGCAGCCTTGGCCGGACCCTGTGCCACGGCGATAAGAGCGGGAACACCACGCCCTTGCTGGTATTGACGGCGTACGAGGCCGCCAGGTCCCTTCGGCGCAATCAGCACCACGTTGAGGTCCTTGCGCGGCTTGATCTGCTTGAAGTGGATGTTGAAGCCGTGTGCAAACAGCAGCGTCGCGCCTTCAGCAATCGAGTCCTTGATCTCGGCGTACAGCGCCTTCTGCGTGGTGTCCGGCACCAGGATGGCGATGAGCTTTGCATCCTTCACCGCATCGACCGGCAACTGCACGGTGAGACCGTCGCGCTTGGCCTGGTTGAAGCTGTCGCCCTTGCGAACGCCTACGACCACGTCGAAGCCGCTGTCCTTCAGGTTCAGCGCATGGGCACGGCCCTGGCTGCCATAGCCGAGCACGGCAATGCGCGCGCGGCGCAGGGCTGATTTGTCGACATCCTTCGGTCCAAATAGACGCATTGCAAAACTCCGTATGAGCATTCGGGACAGAGCCCGCAAGTATAACTCGATTTCAGCTATTTGCTGACGCGTCAGCGAGCCGGATCACCTAGAATCCGGTTTGTGCAAGACGACCCTTCGATCCGCGACGCAAAATCGGCCGGCACATGGCCGTTGCATTGCATCAGTGATGCCCGCTATCGCGCGTGGCGCGGCGAACAATCCCCGATGCTGCAGCAGTGGCTGGAAAGCAGCGGCTTCGCGCCTGAACGCGGTCGCTTCCTGTTGCTGCCTGATGGCGACGGCCGCGCGCAGGGTGTGCTCATTGGCACCGGCAAGGATCCGCTCGATCGGCGTGCCTGGTTCTGGCTTGCAGCCGGGCTCGCGGACCGTCTGCCCGCGGGCAGCTACCACCTGGCGCAGCCACTGCCCGATGCAGTGCAGTCATTCGTGCTGGGCTGGACACAGGGCGGCTATCGGTTCGCGCGCTACAAGACCGGCGGCCATCTGCCGCGTCCGCATCTGGATGCGCCGGAAGGTGTCGATCTTCGCTATGTGCAGGCTGCAACCAGCGCCAACGCCTTTGCCCGCGACCTGATCAACACGCCGGCCAATGATCTGGGCCCCGAAGAACTCGAGCACGCGGCGGCGCGATTGACCGAGCGCTGCAAGGGCGAACTGCGTGTGGTGCGCGATGACACGCTGGCGGAAAAATTTCCGCTGATCGCGGCGGTGGGGCAGGGCTCACCGCGCAAACCACGTCTGCTCGATCTGCGTTTCGCGCGCGCCGGTGCACCGAAGGTCACGCTGGTGGGCAAGGGTGTCTGCTTCGACACTGGCGGCCTCGATATGAAAGCGTCGGCAGGCATGGCGCTGATGAAGAAAGACATGGGCGGCGCGGCTGTCGCTCTGGCCACCGCGCAGATGTTGTGTGAACTGCAGGTGCCGGTCGACCTGCGCGTGCTGATCCCTGCGGTCGAAAACACCGTCGACGGCAATGCCTATCGTCCGGGTGATGTGTGGCGATCGCGCAAGGGTCTGACGGTCGAGATCACCAACACCGATGCCGAGGGACGTCTGGTGCTGGCCGATGCACTGGCACTGGCCGGTGAAGCCGCGCCCGCTCTCCTCATCGACTTCGCCACGCTGACTGGTGCGGCGCGGGTGGCGCTGGGGCCAGAACTGCCTCCGGTCTACAGCGGCAGCGCGGAACTGCTGCAAGACCTGGCCGCCTGCGGCGAGACCGTGGTCGACCCACTGTGGCCGATGCCGCTGTGGGAACCGTATGACGACGAGCTTTCCAGCCGCATCGCCGATCTGAACAACGCGCCTGCCGGTGGCATGGCGGGATCCATCACCGCGGCGCTGTTCCTGCGGCGCTTCGTGACCGATCCAAAAACCTGGATCCATCTCGACATCTACGGCTGGAATCCGCAGGACCGGCCGGGCCGCCCGCTGGGTGCCGAAGCACAGGGCATCCGCGCCGTGGTGGAACTGCTGCGCCAACGCTTTGCATGAGCAGGCCGGGTCCGAGCCAGCTGGCGCTGGCCCTTTACCGGCGCGAACTGCTTCCCTGGGCCCTGGCCGGCTGCGCCCTGGGGCTGGTGGAGGGTGCTACCGCCGCCGTGCTTGTGAAGCGCGGCTTCGCGGATCTCGCGCCGCCTGAGGTCGTCAATCTCGCGGTGGCGTTTGTCAGTGGCTCGCCGGCGCTTGCGAACATGACCAGCTTTTTGTGGGCCAACCTTGCCCATGGGCGCGAAAAAGTGCGGTTGCTGGTGTGGCTGCTGGCCGTGTTCGGCGTGGTCGTCGGCATCATCGGCCTGTCGCCGCAGACATCGAGCGGCCTGGTCGTCACGCTGTTGTCCGTGCTGGCGGCGCGCGTGATCTGGGCCGGCGTGCTGACCGTGCGTGCCGCGGTCTGGACAGCCAACTATCCGCGCGCAATCCTGGCGCAGACCACCGGCCGCATCGTGGTCGCCACCTCCCTGGGCATGGCGGTAACGGCAGCGCTGGCAGGCCTCGTGCTGCAGACACGGCCCGAGCAGGCATCGCTGCTTTACATCGTGGCTGGCGTTGCGGGTCTGCTGGCGGCCTGGATGTGCCGGCGGGTGCGGGTGCGGCAATCCTTCCGTTTGCGTCAGGCCGAACAGGACGCAGCGGGCGACTCCGAAGTCTTCAGTCTGAAAACGCTGCGCGAAGTGCTGCGCACCGATCCGCAATACCGGCAGTTCATGACCTGGATGGCGCTGTATGGCGCCGGCAATCTGATGATCGGCGGCCAGCTGGTGATCCTGTTCACCGATCATCTGCATCTGCCGGTCGCGCAGCAGGTCGGCATGCTTACCATCGTGCCGCTGCTGTGCGTGCCGCTGTTTACGCCGGTGTGGGCGCGGCTGTTCGACGCCGGGCATGTGATCGAATTCCGGGCGCAGCAATGCTGGTCGCTGATGGCTGCGATGAGTGTGGCCATCGCCGCGGTCTTCCTGCACTACACGCCCTTGCTGTGGGTCGCGGCGGTGCTGTTCGGCATTTCCACGGCCGGTGCCAACCTGGGCTGGAATCTCGGCCACAATGACTTCGCCACACTGGGCAAGGTGCAGCAATATATGGGCGTGAACGTCACGTTGACCGGCATGCGTGGCCTGATCGCGCCACCGCTTGGCGCCATCGTCTACACGCTGCTGGAGCGGCAATCCGCTGGCGCGGGGCGCTACGCGCTGCTGTTGCCGCTGGGACTGACGCTCACCGGTGCCATCGGCTTCAATCGCATGAAATCAGCCAGAACAGGATCCCCGCGCACATGACCGCAAAAACAAAACGCAGCAATTCCCGTCAGTTTTCCAGCCAGGTCGTCGATGGCCTGAAGAACGCACCAGCGCGCGCCATGCTGCGCGCGGTGGGCTTCAACGACGCGGATTTCAGCAAGCCGCAGGTGGGCATTGCCTCGACCTGGGCAAACCTCACGCCCTGCAATGTGCACATCGACCAGCTGGCGCGCGATGCGGCGGCAGGTGCCGATGCCGCCGGCGGCAAAAGCGTGATCTTCAATACCATTACGGTATCCGACGGCATCTCGATGGGCTCGCCGGGCATGCGTTATTCGCTGGTATCGCGCGAAGTCATCGCCGACTCGATCGAGACCGTGGTCGGCGCAGAAGGCTTCGACGGCTTCGTTGCCATCGGCGGCTGCGACAAGAACATCCCCGCCTGTGCGATGGCCATTGCTCGGCTCAACCGACCGGCGGTGTTCGTGTATGGCGGTACCATCAAGCCCGGTGCCGGGCACACCGACATCGTGTCGGTGTTCGAAGCCGTTGGTGGTCATGCCAGTGGCAAAGTCACTGACGCGCAGCTGCTGCATGTGGAGCGCACGGCGATTCCCGGCCCGGGCAGCTGTGGCGGCATGTACACCGCGAATACCATGGCATCGGCCATCGAAGCACTGGGACTGTCGCTGCCTAACAGCTCCGCGCAGGAAGCGGTGAGCGAGAGCAAGCACAATGATTGCCAGCGGGCCGGTGCGGCAGTGGTCAAGCTGCTGGAAGCAGGCATTACGCCGCGTCAGATTCTCACCCGCAAGGCCTTCGAGAACGCTGTCACGGTAACCATTGCACTGGCCGGATCCACCAATGCCGTGCTGCACCTGCTCGCGATTGCGCACGAGGCCGGCGTCAAACTGTCGCTGGAAGATTTCGCGCGCATCGGCAAGCGCGTGCCCGTTCTCGCTGATGTCCGGCCCAGCGGCAGGTTCCTGATGTCGGAGCTGATTGCGATCGGCGGTATCCAGCCGCTGATGAAGCGGCTGCTGGCGCGCGGTCTGCTGCATGGCGACTGCATGACCGTTACCGGCAAGACGGTTGCAGAAAACCTCAAGAATGTGGCGGACTATCCCGCCGGCCAGACCGTCATCCTGCCATTTGAACAACCGGTCAAGAAAGACAGTCACCTGGTGATTCTCAACGGGAATCTGGCGCCGGCCGGCGCCGTTGCGAAGATCACCGGCAAGGAAGGGCTGGCTTTTTCCGGCAAGGCGCGGGTGTTCGAAGGCGAGGAGCGCGCCACGGCAGCGATCCTCGCGGGCAAGGTGAAGGCCGGTGATGTCGTTGTCATCCGGGGTGAAGGTCCGGTTGGTGGGCCAGGCATGCGCGAAATGCTCAGTCCCACCGGCGCGATCATGGGTCGCGGTCTTGGCGCCAAGGTTGCGCTGATCACCGACGGGCGTTTTTCCGGGGGCAGTCACGGCTTCGTTGTAGGACATATCTCACCGGAAGCTGCGCTGGGAGGGCCTATCGGCCTGCTTCGCAATGGTGATCTGATCACGATCGATGCGGCAAAACGCGTCATTGCGGTGCAACTCACGGCGGCAGAACTCAAGCGTCGGCAGAAGGCCTGGCGGGTGCCGAAGCCCTATACCAGCCGCGGCGTTCTGGCGAAATATGCGCGCACGGTCAGCAGCGCGAGTCGAGGCGCGGTTACAGAATAAATGGCGACGCAAAAAACATGGCTGCTTTCGCAAGAGGCGGGTATCTTTCGATTGCATTGCTGAGCGAAGGTTGTGCGGCTCTTGCCACAAGAGGTAAAGTGCCGCCACACTTGCGAAGCGCAGCGAAGGTAGATACCTTGCGGCGCTCGACACTTGGGGGAACGGCTAGAGAGCCGGCGCTGAACAGAAGAGAGACTATGGGCGTATATACACACTCAGAAGGCAACTGGTTCACACGGCGCGGCGCGTTCATCGTCGCGCTGGTGGCTTTTCATATCGTGCTGCTCTGGGCACTGAAGAGCGGCTTCGCTGTCAAGTTCATCGAATCAATTGCGCCGCCCATCGTTGCGGAAATCATCAACGAGGTGAAGCCGGACGAACCGCCACCACCACCGCCACCTGTGAAGATGGAAATTCCGCCAGTCACCATGCCGCCGGTGATCGTCGATATCCAGATTCCGGTCGACGTGCCAGCCACCGCGCTTACGACAGTCACCGACAAGCCAGCACCCCCGGCGCCGCCCGCACCGCCTGCGCCGCCGCGCCAGATCGTGCGTACCGCGCTCAAGGTCGACTCGAACCGTTCCAACATAAGCATCGATGACTACTACCCGAACTCCTCGCTTGCCAACGAAGAGCAGGGCGTGGTGAAGGTCAATGTGTGCGTGGGTGGCAACGGCCGAGCCAAGGATGCCAGCCTCCTTGAATCGTCGGGGTTCCCGCGTCTTGACGAGGCTGGCGTGAAGGTGGCCAAGCTGTTGCGCTACATTCCGCAGACCGTCGATGGCAAGCCCGCAGACGCCTGCGGCACGATTCCGATCCGTTTCAATCTGCCGAAGCGCTAATCACTTCGGCCGTTCGCGAGTTTCTTTCATCAACCCCAACCGTCCTGTACGGCAGTTTGCTCAGTAATCGAGGAATCACATGGAAAACGAAGTAGCGGCCGCAGCGGCCCCAGGTGCCAACCCATATGGTTTTGGCGCACTCATTGATCACGGCACCTCGGTTTCGTACACGATCCTGGGTATCCTGCTGTTGATGTCCCTGGTGTCGTGGTACATCACGTTCACCAAGTACTGGGACCAGTACCGTCTGGGCAAGTCAGCCCGCAACGTCGAAAAGAATTTCTGGGCCGCCGGGTCCGCGCGCGAAGGCGTCGATCGCCTGCCGAAGGATGACGACTTCCGTGCCATCGCCGAAAGTGCCATCCGCGCTGCAGCACATCATGAAGGTCGCCTGGGCGATCGCATCAGCCTGCGTGACTGGCTCGATATGGCGCTGACCCGCGCAGTCGACGGTCTCAACAGCAAGATGTCGAGCGGCCTGTCGTTCCTGGCCACGGTGGGTTCCACTGCGCCGTTCGTCGGCCTGCTGGGCACTGTGTACGGCATCCTGAACGCGCTGATCAAGATCGGTCTGTCGGGTCAGCCTTCCATCGACAAGGTGGCCGGTCCCGTCGGTGAAGCCCTGATCATGACCGCACTCGGCCTGGTGGTCGCTGTGCCGGCGGTTTTCGCCTACAACATCCTGCTGAAGCGCAACAAGGCGATCCAGGACATCATGCGCGAATTCACCGGTGACCTCGAAGCCAACCTGATCGGCGGCGTGAAGCCCGAAATCCCGGGCGCGCGCCCAGCCGCTGCCGCGGCCGTCAAGAAGTAAGCGGGCCGCTGGTTTAGGCAGACAGGGATACAACCATGTCGATAAATGTAGGTGGTGAAGAAGATCAGGTGATGTCGACCATCAACACCACGCCCCTTGTGGACGTGATGCTGGTGATGCTGATCATCTTCCTGATCACCGTGCCTGTGATCGTGCCGACGGTGAAGGTGGAAATGCCTGAGCCGCGCAATATCGCCACGACGACCAAGACGGAAGACATTGCCATCTCGGTCGACGTCGACGGCAACATCTACTGGAAGGGCGGCAAGCTCTCTGGCCCGGACCAGTTCCTGGAGAGACTGGTTGTGGAGTCGGTCAAGCAGCCGCAGCCGGAGCTGCATCTGAAGGCGGATCGCAACGCGCGCTACGAATTCGTGGCGCGCGTGCTCTACAAGATCCAGCAGGCGGGCATCATGAAGGTTGCCTTTCTCACTGAGCCGAAAGCGCTGAATTGAGCCGGAGTTAGCGAAAATGTCGATGAATGTTTCAACGAGCGGTACCGATGAGCCGATGTGCGATGTCAACACGACGCCGCTCATCGACGTCATGCTGGTGTTGCTCGTCATGCTGATCGTGACACTGCCTATCCAGACTCACGCCGTGAAGCTCGATATGCCAATCCCGAATCCAAATCCGACGACGCCGACGGTCATTCCCGAGCGCATCACGATCGAAATCGATTCGGACGGCACAATTGTCTATAACGGTGTGCCGATCGCCGGGATTGCCGCACTGGACAGTCTGTTTGCCCAGGAGACGACCAAGGACCCGCAGCCGGAAATCCACCTGGTTCCTGCGCGGCGCTCAAAATACGACGTGGTGGCCAACGTGATGGCATCGGCGCAGCGCCACAAGATGCAGCGCATGGGGTTCACCAATGTCGCGGAATTCGCCGACTGATCGTGGTGACATTCGGGTTACAGAGAGACACGGGGGCTTTTCAGCCCCCGTTCATCGTTAGTGTGATAAAAAACACATAACTGGCTGAACTGCCGTTGTTGTGGAGCGGATGCCAATGACCATTTCGAGCAAGCAGGGGTTTCTCATGTCGAAGTCGTTTGTCCTTTCAGCAATGCTCTCGGTTGCTGCCGTAACGGTTGCCGTGGTGCCATTGGTGGCGCAGGCCGCCGAGCCCGCCGGCAAGACGGTGAGCCCGGCCGCCGCCAAGGCGCTCAAGGCATCCAAGGATGCTTCTGACGCGAAGAATTTTGCGCTGTCCATCAGCAAGGCGCAGGAAGCGCTCGCGCTGCCGGGCAAGACGCCTTATGACACCTACGTGGCGTATCAGCTGCTGGCCTATGCCTATGCGCAGCAGAACAATGCGGCAGAGGCCCTGAAGGCATTGCAGGGTCAGGTCGATTCAGGCGCCCAGCCTCCTGCCGAGCAGGCGAAGACCATCAAGTACATGCTGAACATCGCCTATCAGCAGAAGAACTATGCGCAGGCGGCTGAAATCGGCAACAAAATGATTCGCGGCGGTGATGCGGATGCCGACACCTTCGGCATTGTCGGCCACAGCTTCTATCAGCAGGGCAAATATGCCGACGCCGCCAGGCTGCTCGATGACTACGTGGATGGCGAGGAGCGCAAGGGCCATGCGCCGCGCGAATCGACCCTGAATGTGCTGCGCGGATCGCATGACAGGATGGGCAACAAGAACCGCGAGATCGATGCGCTCGAGAAGCTGGTGGTCCATTATCCGAAGCCGGAATACTGGGACGTCCTGCTCTATACCCTGCGCCGCGATCCGAAGCTTACCGAGCGCCAGACGCTGCAGATTTATCGCCTGATGCAGGCGACCAACACTCTCAAGCAGCCCAGCGACTTCACCGAAATGGCCGATCTTGCCGTCAATTCCGGTGTGCCGGGTGAGGCACAGCGGACGCTGGAGCAGGGACTCGCTGCCAATGTGTTCGTGCAGGATACCGACAAGGCGCGCGCATCGCGGCTGCTGGCTTCGGCCAAGAAGTCCGTAGCCACCGATCAGGCGGGACTTGCGAAGCTGGAAGCCGATGCCAAGACGGCCAAGACTGGCGATCTGGCGTTTGCCGCCGGTGCTGCCTACTTCGGAACAGCCAATTATCCGAAGGCCATCGAGTCTTTGAACCTGGCGCTGACCAAGGGCGGGGTGAAGAACCCTCCCGAGGTGCAGATGATGCTGGGCATTTCGCAGCTGCGCGCCAACAACAAGGCAGAGGCGGTCAAGACCTTCCGGAGCATCAAGACCGAAGATCCGCTGACGCAGCGAATCGCGAAACTGTGGGTACTCTACGCCAGCTAAGCGCCGGCGTCAGTGTTCGAAAGATAGCCGGCCCAAGTGCCGGCTATTTTTTTGCCTGGTCCTTGAGGCCTGCGACCAGTGCCGGAATGATCTCGAACAGGTCTCCCACCAGTCCGAAATCAGCCACTTCGAAGATCGGCGCGTCGGCGTCCTTGTTCACCGCCACGATGGTGCGGGCATCCTTGATGCCGGTCATGTGCTGGATGGCGCCGGAGATGCCCAGCGCCAGATACAGCTCCGGCGCGATGATCTTGCCAGTCTGGCCCACCTGCAGGTCATTCGGGGCGTAGCCTGCGTCCACGGCGGCGCGCGAGGCTCCCACTGCCGCGCCGAGCACCTCGGCGAGCTGATAGATCAGCTGGAATTTTTCGGCGCTGCCCAGTGCGCGTCCGCCTGACACCACGCGGCGGGCGGTCGCAAGGTCAGGGCGGTCGCTGGCCGGTGCGGAGACCGAGATGAAGCGCGTGTGCGCAACCGGCGCTACGGATGCCGGCACCTGCCTGATCGCGGCGGAGGCGGCTGAGGTGCCGACGGCTTCGAACGATGCGATGCGCACGGTGGCGAGGATCGGGCGCTGCTCGCCGGCGTCCACGGTCAGGATGGCATTGCCGGCGTAGATGGGGCGCAGGAACCGCGACGACGTTTCGACGGCCATGATGTCGCTGATGGCAGGGGCGTCGAGCACTGCCGCCAGTCGCGGCAGCAGGTCCTTGCCGAAAGTGGTGGACGGTGCCAGGACATGCGTGAAGTCACCCGCCACGGCAGCCAGCTGCGGCGCCAGTACCGCCGCCAGCGGATGCGCATTGGCGTCACTGTCGAAGCTCAGCACCTCGGCCACGCCTTCGAGCGTGGCGGCGCTTTGCGCAATGGCCGCGATGGACTTGCCCAGCACTGCGATGGCGATGTGGCCGCCGATCGACTGTGCACAGCGCAGGCATTTTGCAGTCGCCAGGCTCAGCGACCGTCCGTCGTGTTCCGCGATGACCAGTATGCGATTCATCAGACCAGCCCCTTTGCCGACAGCGCGGCCAGCAGTTCGCCCGCATCCTTCACCATCACGCCTTTCTGGCGCACTGGTGGCGACGCATAGTGCACGGGCCTGATGCGCTGGCCTGGCGCAATGCCAAGCGTCGCGAGCTCCAGGGTTTCGAGCGGCTTCTTCTTGGCCTTGATGATGTCGGGCAGCTTTACATAGCGCGGTTCGTTGAGGCGCAGATCCACCGTGATCACGGCAGGCAGGTCGACCTCGAGCACTTCCAGGCCGGCATCGACCTCGCGCGTCACGCGCACGGTCTCGCCCTGCAGTTCCACTTTCGATGCGAAGGTGGCCTGCGGACGATTCCAGAGTCCCGCCAGCATCTGGCCAGTCTGGTTGTTGTCATCGTCGATGGCCTGCTTGCCCAGCAGGAACAGCAACGGCTGTTCGCGCTCGGCGAGCTTGAGGAAAATCCTGGCGGCGTCGAGCGGTTCGATGGCGGTGGGGCAATTCACCAGCACGGCCCGATCCGCCCCCATGGCAAGCGCAGTGCGCAGCTGGTTCTGCACATCGGCAGTTCCGATGGACACGACCACCACTTCTTCGGCCAGCCCCTTTTCCTTCAGCCGCAGTGCCTCTTCAAGGGCGATTTCGTCAAAGGGGTTGATGCTCTGTTTGACGCCATCCGTGATGACGCCAGTGTTATCAGGTTTTACGCGAATTCGAATGTTGTAGTCGACTACGCGTTTTACGGCCACGAGAATGCGTTTCATCGGGAAATTCGGCGTCCAGGGAAGGGTGCGCAGTATACGACTTTCTGGCCGGCCAGCTTCCGGGAGGCTAAACTTCGGGCGATGAAATACGATTCGAGCATCAAGGCCAGCGATGGCCTGAAGAATGTCCACTACGAGATCCGCGGTGCGCTGGCGCGGCGCGCCCTCGAGCTTGAGCGGCAGGGCTACGAGATCATTTCACTGAACATCGGCAACCCCGGCGCCTATGGATTTCGCACTCCCGAAATCCTGCGTCTGGCACTGGTACAGAACCTGCCGCAGGCCGAAGGCTATTCGTATCAGAAGGGCATCTATCCGGCCCGCGAGGCCATCCTGCTGCAGCAGCAGAGTCGCGGCATCCGCGGTGGCACCACCGAGACCATCTTCATCGGCAACGGCACGAGCGAGCTGATCGACCAGACTTTGCGGGCACTGCTCAGTGACGGCGATGAAGTGCTGGTGCCGGCTCCGGACTACCCGTTGTGGACCGCTGCCGTCACGCTCAATGGTGGTCGCGCCGTGCATTACAGCTGCCGACCGGAGAACCGTTTCTATCCGGATGCCAACGAGATCGAATCGCTGATCACGTCGCGCACCCGCGCACTGGTGGTGATCAATCCCAACAATCCCACCGGTGCGGTCTATCCGCGCGAGGTGCTGGAAAAGATCGCGCGCGTGGCCGAGCGGCATCAGCTGATGATCCTCAGCGATGAAATCTACGATGGCATCACCTATGACGGTGTGCAGTTCGTGCCGATTGCGTCGCTGGTGAATGACACGCTGTGCGCGACGCTGTCGGGCCTGTCCAAGGTTTATCGCGCCGCGGGTTATCGGGTCGGCTGGGTGAGCTTCTCCGGCGCGGTGCAGCGTGCGGGCGAATATCTTGCCGCCATGGAGCTGCTGAGCTCGATGCGCATGTGCAGCAACGTGCCCGCGCAGTATGCCGTGCACAGTGCGCTGGGCGGTTACCAGAGCATCCTTGATCTGACGGCGCCTGGTGGCAGGCTGTACGAGTCGCGGCGCGCAGTGATCGAAGCGGTGCGCAAGAGCAAGTATCTGAAGCTCACGCCGCCGGCTGGCGCGCTGTATGCATTCATCGAAGTGAATACCGATGTGCTGCCGGACTTCAACGACCAGCAGTTCGCGCTCGAACTGCTGGAAGAAAAGCATGTGCTGGTTACGCCCGGCAGCGTCTTCAACGTGCCGTACCGCAATCACTTCCGCACCACGATCCTGCCGGATGCCGGCACGCTGAGCCTGGTGTTCGAACGCATCGAGGCGCAGCTGGATTCCTGGTCCGCGCGACACCGCGCCAGTAACACAGCATCGCAATCTGGTCCGCGCGTCGTCGACGCCGCGGGCCGCTTCAAGTAGCAGGAGCAGCGTACGAGCACGGTGGGGCTGGATGCTTCGATCGTCACGGCGATCGGAGCCGGGCGCGCCGTCATCGTTCCCGGTGCGCAGCGCGCCACGGCGCTGCGTTTCGCCTGGGCCAGGCTGCAGCAAAGCCAGGGCCGTCAGGTCTGGATCAGCCCGGAAATCCTGACCTGGGAAGCATGGCTGGCGCGACAGTGGCGCGATGCGCAGCTGGCAGCGCGCGCTCCCGCACGACAGCTGCTCGGACCCGCACAGGAACGCCTGCTGTGGGAACAGGTGCTGCGGCAGCTGGCCCCACCGGGCGAAGATCCGGAACTGCTGCGCCCGCATGCGGCTGCGCTGATGCGCAGCGCGGTGCGCGCCACGCAGTCGCTGCTGACACTATCCAGATCGGCGATGACCGAAGAAGAGTCGTTGCTGGCCACGGCGCTCAGGGCGGTGCGCAGTCTGTGCGCCGACAGGGGACTGTTGTCGCTGCGGCTTGCGCCACCAGAGGACCTTGGTTTTCTGGCGCCGTGCCTGCCGCCAGCCATTGCGGGCCAGCAGCGGCTGACAGCGTTGCAGCAGCGCCTGCAGGATCTGTACTGGCCGGATGCCGCGCTGCTGCTGGCACCGGCAGACAGTCGTATTGCGACGCCCTCGCTGTTCGCAGCAGCTCATCTTGAGGCGGAGATCGCCGCCTGTGCCCGCTGGTGTCGCGAGCTGCTGCAGCAGGATGGCGCGTATCGACTGCTGGTAGTCAGCGCCTGGTCGGATCCCGGTGCGCACACGCAGGGCGCCCTGCTGTGGCGGGAATTCGCCGGCGGCAGCGCGGCAACGGTTTCTGACGAGCAGCGCCGCAGTTTGCTGGCGGTGGAAGGTGGCGAGCCGCTGCATCATCAGGCGCTGGTGGCCGATGCCCTCACCGCGCTTGCATGCCTGAGTGAGTGGATCGAAACGCCCGCATTGCTGCAGTTGCTGCGCAGCCCCTATTTCGACTTTGGCACTGCGGGGCAATGCAGCGCACTGCAGCTCGCGCTCGGCTCCTGGGGCCTGGCGCGGTGGAGTCCAGCGGCGCTGCACGCAGCGCTGATCGGCCAGGTGGACAAGTTGCCGGCGGCGGCGCGCTTGCAGAGCTGGCTGGATGCTGCACGCACCTTGCTGCGCGAGGCGCCGCAACGCAGCGCCACGCGCTGGGCCGAGACCTACAGCGAATGCCTGCGCCTGGCGGGATTTGCGGCCGCCACTGCACTGGAATCACGCGATGCACAGCGTCTGGCGCGCTGGGGAGAGCTGCTGGATGAATTTGCCGGCCTGGATGCGGTGTCCACACCGCTTGGTGCCGCGGCCGCGCTGGCTGCCCTGCAGCAGCAGGCGCTGCAGTCCACCCATCAGGCCGCAACCGGCGATGCGGCCATCACGCTCAGCACCCAGATGCAGGATCCGTTGATCCGTTACGACGGCATCTGGGTGATGGGGATGACGGAGAATCGCTGGCCCGAACCGCCGCGGCCGGATCCCTACGTCGCATTGTCCGAGCAGCGACGCTTCCAATGGCCCGAAGCCGGCGTTGCGCAACGCCTGCAGGCGGCGCGCTGGCAGCTTGGTCGCTGGCAAGCCAGCACCGACCGGTTGACGCTGAGCTTTGCATTGCAGGAGGGCGATGTGCGGCATCGCCCCTCGGCCGCGGTTGCTGCGGCGGAGGCGTGGATCCAGCTGCCAGCAGCGCCGGTGGAAGAAATCCGCTCCCTCGCCACGGCTGCACAGGATGGAGGGCTGCCCGCCATCGCCGCCGGTGATCGCACCAAGCCGCTGCGCGGTGGCCTGGCGCGCCTGAGCGCACAGCAGGAATGTGCCTTTCGTGCGCAGGCGCAGTGGCGTCTGGGAGCGGATCAGCCGGCGTTGCTGACCGACGGCATTCCGTCCCGGTTACGCGGCATGCTGTTGCACAGCCTGCTGGAAGGGATCTGGCAGGAGCTGCGTGAGCAGCAGCGGCTGCTGCAGCTGACAACTGCACAGCAGGCAGACCTGATCGCCCGACACTGGCAGGGCGCGGTGCTCGGCAATGCTGCCGCCGGCGCGGCATGGCTCGCGCCGCAGGTGCTGCAGCGCGAACGGGTGCGCGCCGAACGCCTGATGGAGCGCGTGCTCGAGCTCGACCGGCAGCGCGCACCGTTCACGGTGATCCAGTGCGAGCGTGAAACGCTCTGGAATGCCGGTGGCGCAAGCCTGCGGCTGCGGATCGATCGCATTGACGACAGTGCGGGCGACAGGCTGCTCATCGACTACAAGAGCGGCGCGGCCGAAAGTATCCGCTTGCAGGAGGGTGAGCTGCGGCCGCTGCAGCTGGCGGCCTATGTAGCGGCGCTGGCTGATGCCGGCAGGCCGGTGAGCGCAGCGGTGCTGCTGAGTCTGAAGCCTGCCGATCTGAAATACGCCGGTGCGGCCACCAACAAGCAGCTGCTGCCCGGACGCATCCAGGAAGTGGCGGACTGGCCAGCGGCCGAGGCGCAGTGGCGCATTGCGCTGGCGCGCCTGATGCAGGAGCACATCGGCGGCACGGTTGCGCTCGCCGCGTCGCTGGATGCGTGCCGCTACTGCCATCTGCCGGCCTTGTGTCGGCGCGTTGCGGCCAGTGAAACTGCCGCGGCTGCGGAGAGCGGCGATGAGTGACCAGGCGGCTCGCCAGGCGGCGCTTGAGATCGGGCGCGACATCCTGCTGCAGGCACCGGCCGGGTCAGGCAAGACCACGGTGCTGGCGCAGCGTTTCCTGAGCGCACTGGCGCATGTGCAGGAACCCGAGCAGGTGCTCGCCATCACCTTCACGCGCAAGGCTGCCGCAGAAATGCGCGAGCGCGTGCTGCTGGCACTGGAAGATCGCCTGCCAGCAACGCAGGGCGATCGCGCAGCCTGGCAGCAGTTGAGCAATGCCGTGCATGAACATGCGCTTCGCTGCGGCTGGAAGATCGAAGAACTGCCGGCACGGCTGCGCATCCAGACCATCGATTCGCTGGCCCATGAAATCGCACGTGCCATGCCGCTGCTGGGTCGCATGTATTCCAGCCTGCGCGTGGTGGACGATGCCAGGCCGCTGTATGCCGAAGCGGCGCGCGAGGCGCTGCGTTTTGGCGAGCTGCAGACTGACTATCGGGCCGACACCGACCTGTTGCTGCAGCGCCTGGACAACGATTGGGGCCGGGCCGAGAAATTGCTGGCCGAACTGTTGCCCAATCGCAATCGCTGGCAGCCCGTGCTGCTTGAGCATCCGGCCGCCCAGCTTGCGGATCGTGTCTCGGCCAGCCTGCAGCGCATCGCTGCGGAAACACTGCTCCAGGCTGAGCAGGTGCTGGGTCAGGAGCTGTTGGCCGAAGCCGCCGCGCTGGCCAGCGCGAGTGCGCAGCATCGCCGCGATGCCGGTCACGCGGGTGAAGGCGCGTGGTGCTCGTGGCTGAGCATGGATGCCACGCTTGCCGTCGGCGCCGTCCATCTGCCGGCGTGGCAGGCCGTTGCGGCGCTGGTGCTGAAGGATGACGGCGAGCCGCGCGCGGTGGTCAACGTCAATCACGGGTTTCCGCCGCAGGACAAGACACTCAAGCAACGCTGGCAACGCTGGCAGCAGCAGCTGCTGGACCGGCCAGGTGCATTGCAGTTGCTGCGCGCGGTCGATCTCCTGCCACCCGTGGCCATCGACGCGCGCGAGCGGGCGGCGCTCGCCGCGCTGGCGCGGCTGATGCTGCTGGCGGCCATGCACCTGAAGCTGGTTTTCCGCGAGCACGGGCTGGTGGATCACAGCGAGGTCGCCGCTGTGGCACGACAGGCGCTGCGCGACATGGAGGGTCCGACCGAACTTTCGATCCGGCAGACATTGCGCGTGCAGCATCTGCTGGTCGATGAATTCCAGGACACTTCGCCCGAACAGATGGATCTGGTGAGGGATCTGATTTCGGGATGGGAATTGGGCGACGTACGCTCGCTGTTCCTGGTGGGCGATCCGATGCAGTCGATCTATCTGTTCCGCAACTCCGAGGTGGGGCTGTTCCTGCAGACCCGTGCGGAAGGTGTAGGCGAAATCACGCTCGAGGCGCAACACCTGCGGCGCAATTTCCGTTCGCAGCCGCCGCTGGTGGAATGGGCCAATCAAGCGTTCCGCAGCATCTTTCCGCCGCAGGAAAACCTGCGCAGCTCGGCAGTGCCGTTCCTGGCTTCTGAAGCGGCGCGCGCCGCCAGTGATGAACACAGCGCCGAAGTCAGGGTGTGGCCGCAGGCCGGCGCGCAGCCTGCGCAGGAAGCGGCTGCGGTCGCGCTGGAAATCCTGCAACTGCGCACCCGGCAGCCGGATTGCTCGATCGCGATCCTGGTGCAGACGCGGGCGCTGGCGGTGCCGGTGCTGCAGGCGCTGCAGGCGGCGGGAATCGTCACTCTGGGTGTCGATCTTGCGACGCTGGCAGATCGTGGCGTGGTCCGCGATCTGGTGGCGCTCGGCCAGGCGCTGCAGGATGGCGGCAATCGCAGTGCCTGGCTGGCAGTGCTGCGCGCGCCTTATTGCGGATTGTTGCTGGCGGATCTGAAAACGCTGTGCGACAGCGTGGGCAATTCGCCGCTGGTGGAATCACTGGCGGACGCCGACCTCGCCGCAACGCTGTCGACCGATGGCCGGCAGCGATTGCTGCGCGTCGGGCCAGCACTGCTGCGCGCCTGGCGCCGACGTGGCAGCCAGGATGCGGCCACCGCCATCGAGACTGTCTGGCAGCAGCTGGGCGGCCACAGCGCCTGCCAGAGCGCGGGCGACCTGGCGGCTGCGCGGCAGTACCTGCTGGCGCTGCGGCGCCTGCAGGACCAGGAGGGCAGCGTCGACGGCCTGCGCCTGCACCAGCTGGCCGAGCAGCTGCGCGACCGCAGCGAAGTGGCGGGCGAACATCCGGTCGAGGTGCTGACGATTCATCACGCCAAGGGACTGGAGTGGGATGTCGTGTTCGTGCCCGGCCTTGGCAAGGCGGCGCGCGCCGACATGCCGCCGCTGCTGCGCTGGCTGCAGTTGCCGGCAGCAGCCGGGAGCAGCGATCTGCTGCTGTCCGTGCACAGCATCGGTGAACCCAATTCCTCCGATCCGCTCGCCCGCTACATCGCGCGGCTGCAGAGTGAGCGGCAGCAGAATGAACGACTGCGACTGTTGTATGTGGCCGTGACGCGCGCCCGGCAGCGGCTCTATCTGTCTGGTCACGCGCCATGGCGTGAGCGCGACGCAAGCCGTGTACCCGCAGCGCGTTCGCTGCTGCAACTGCTGTGGCCGGCGGTACGCCACCATTTTGAAGATCTGCCACCAGAACCGTTGGCAGTGGCGGAGCCGGGCGGGCGGCTGCAGTCGAGCTGGCATCGTGTTGCCGCGGATTTCACTGTGCCGGCCGCTGAGCCTCTGCCTGCTGTGGAGTCGCTGGCCAGAAGTGCGGCCGATGCGGTGGCGGCGCCTGAATTCAGCTGGGTGGGTCCACTGGCACGCGCGGCAGGCACGGTCATGCACGCGGAATTCGAGCGGCTGGCGCGTTCGGATCATGCGCCTGTGCAAGGGCTTGAAGCCCGCGTCGAACCCTGCGCGGCGCGGCTGCGGGAGCAGGGCATTGCCCCGGAGCAGGCGCTGCAGAGCGCGCGCGGCATCGTCACTCAGCTTGCTGTGCTGCTCAGCGACACGCGGGTCCAGTGGCTGCTCGACCGGCGGCATCGCGAGGCACATAGCGAGCTGCGCCTGTCGGGCATCATCGCCGGCGAATTGCGCAATGTGGTGATCGATCGCAGTTTCGTGGACGGCGAGGGCACGCGCTGGATCATTGACTACAAGACCAGCAGGCATGCCGGCGGCGGCCTGGAAGAGTTTCTGCAGAGTGAGATGCTGCGCTATGCGCCGCAGCTGGAACTCTACCTGCAGCTGGCGCGTGCGCTGGGGCCCGAGCCGGTGCGTGCGGCCCTGTATTTTCCCTGGCTCAAGGAGTTTCGCAGTTTCGATGCTGCCGGCGGCGCGCCGGTCAGTTGAAGCTGCCCGCTGCCGAGAGCCGGCGCTTGCCGCTGGCATCCGGCCCGCCCAGTATGTCCAGGGTTTGCCGAAGCGCTGCGCCCGCGCTGGCGCGGGCTGCGACCGTGCCATCCAGTACCCAGCTGCGATCCGCCGTCACGGTGAGTGATGCGTTGACGGCCAAAGGTCCGCCGGTATCCACAAGCTTGCCAATGTATGGCGCTGAACCTGGCGCGAATGCCAGTCGGTAGCTGCCCAGCGGGCCGCCGCGGCCGTCGTCCAGATTGCGCAATTGCAGCTCGCCGCTGATGCCCTCGATCTGCCTGCCCTGCAGTCGCAGAGCCAGCTGCTGCGCTTCGATGCGCCCGGTCCAGCCGGCAGGCAGCATGGTCGCGAAGCGCCGGTCGAATGGCGCCTGCAGGGAAACGTCGCGCAGCGCCATGGCGCCGCGTCCGAGCTCCAGCACGCCGGTCGCATGGCCCTCTGGATCACTGACTTCGACGTCGGCGCTCAGGGCAAGGCGCAGCAGGGCCTGTGGATGTATCTTCCAGCGCAGGCTGGCGAGCTTTACAGGCGCCGTATTGTTCACGGCCACGGTGAGCCCCGAACACTGGCCGCTCCAAATCGAGCCACGCCAACCAGCACACTGGACCTGCGCGGGCAGCAGCTTTGCCGCCCACCTCACCGGCAACACTACCAGCAGCGCAGATACGAACGCGCCCAGGCCGAGCAGGATGGTGCGCAACTTCATTGGCTGGCGGGTGTGCGTCAGCGCGTGCGCAGCTGCACGGAGGCGTTCACGATACCGGGGCCATTGCCGGCGGTGACGCTCGCAGCCTCCACTCGCACGCCATGTTGCGCGGACAGGCGCGATAGCCAGCCAGTCAGCAGATTGAAATCGGCGCGCTCCAGTTGCACGCGCATGGCGCCGTTGGCGGCCGGCTGCGACCCGGCCAGCGATTCCGCCAGGCCGGATTCCCGCGCGGATCGATCGATGAGCACAACCAGTGATTCCTGCGTGGCGGTGGCCACCGGACCTGGGCCTGCTGCGGCAAGCGTCGGCCCGACCTGCTGCATCCACGCGATATCCGCCTGCTGCCGCTGCAACCGCGCACGCGCCTCGCCGAGCCGACGCTGCAGCGGCACGAACACCCAGATCAGGATGATGAGCAGCACGCCAATGGCACCGAAGCGCAGCATGCGCTGATCGCGTGCGGCAAGGCTGTTGTACCAGGCGATGGGATCGGTGCGCTTCATGTGCCGGGATTCTTCAGGTCTACCTGACCTTCATACTTGCCTTCGCGCACGGAACCGGCGGTGACTTCCGCCGTGTAGCCGCTGGCACGCAGGGCTTCACTGAATTGTTCGAGCGTCGCGGCATCGGGTGCACTGAGTTTCATCTGCAATGCACCGGGCCTGAAAGTGAACGATTGCAGCACCGCAACCGGCACATTCTGTTTGGCTGCCGCCACAGCCGCCAGCAGATGCAGCAGCTCGCCCTGCTGGTTGGCTTCGCCGGCCAGCGAAGCCAGGCGTCGCTCCAGTGTGCGACGTGGATCTGCGCCCGGCGACTGGCCCGGGAAGATGGAGCCATAAAGCTGCGTCACGGACTGATCGGCCGCTGCCGATTCGCGCCGCAACTGGCGCAGCTGCCAGAACGAGCCGATGCCGTGCAACAGCAACAGCGCCAGCGCCAGCGCCGCGACCCAGCGCCACTCGCGCCAGCCCGCACCCGCCGGGCGTTGCGGACGAAAGCTGCCCTGCAGCAGGTTGATGGGCGACGAGTGCGCGAGACCCTGGGCGAACTGCGACAACAATCCGCCGGAGCTGAGCTGCACCTTGAGCGAGGCGACGCGCTCGCGCAGCGCTTCGACCGCCACTCGATAGCGATGCCATTCTTCGGGGCTCGAGTACACCGCGACATGCACGGTATCGCTGTCGATCTGGTCACCGAGCAGCATGTCGAGCGCGAGTGCGGGATCGTTGGCGGGTAACAGCAGCGGGCGCGCGGTGTCGTTGCGCAGCAGCAGCTGGCCGTCTGCCACGACCATGGTCACATGGCCGGGCAGTACCGGCGCCAGATCGCTTTCGGCAAACACCGCCTGCGGTATCAACTCCAGCGCGGTGGCGCGTGCCAGCCAGTCCTGCATCTGGCTGCGGTCGACGACCGCAACCGGAACCAGACCGGTGAGCGCGTCCCGCGTACCGATTGCAAAGTGCAGCTGTTCCACATCCTGGGAGACCTGGTCTTCCAGCGCGAAAGGCGCGAGCTGCAGCAGCCGGGCTTCGTTGCCCGCCGGCAGGTTGACCTGGAACTGGGAAACATCAGCGCCCGACACGAGCAATGCGACGCGCCGGCCGGTGGAAAGTGTATGCAGGCCACCACCGGTGTCGGTGCTGGGCAGCGACAGCAGCTGGCCCGACGCATCGGCAACCGCCCACGACACCGCGGCGTCGCGCAGTGCAGGCAGTCGCAGCAGCAGCCAGTCAGCACTTGCCATTTCTTTCCAGATTCTCGCGCATAGCGCTATTCGGTACCAAAACTGCGCACAACCGACCGGGCCTGGCCGTTGGCATCACGATACATGAGACTGTACAAGGCGAACTGGGCAGTGCCAATACGAATCCAGGTGTGCAGGCGGAAATAGGAACTGCGTTCCCCGGTGCGCTCCTGCATGTCCTGCTCGTTGGCAGTCAGGACGTTGCGTTTCGGGAAGCAGCCGTTCTTGCGCAGCAGCTCGATGGCCGCGGGCGTCTGCAGGCTGTACTGGACGGCGTTCTGGTTGCGCGCCGACAGCGCGAACAGTGAATCGAGGACCACTCCATCTGCCGTGCACACATTGATGGTGTTGGCCGCGGGCGGCAGCGCCGTGATATGTGGCGCCAGCTGCAGGTAAAGCTCGCGTGTGAAGCCCGGCAGCTGCTGCAGTTCGGAAATGCTGGTCACCAGCAGGTTGCCAGCCAGATGGGGTGGCTTCTGGGATGTGTAAAGGCTGTCTTCGCCGCCATCGGATTCCGGCAGCACGTTCGGGTCCAGCCAGTCCACCAGCAGCGATGCCCATTTCGGTTCGAGCTCGCACAGCTCCAGCAGCCGCTGGAAAATCTTGAAGGCGTTTGGATTGCGCGTGCCATCGGCATTGAGCAGCGTGTTGACGTTGAAACGACCCTGCTCATCGGTGATCAGGGCTTCGAGCGCGACCTCCGGCGCCACTTCGACCGGACCGTACGGCTGCGCCCAGGAATCCAGCGGCGAGTCGTCCTGGTTCTTGTCTTCGCGCAGTCCATAGGCGGCGAGCGCCTCTGCGCCCTGGCCCAGTTGCAGCGCCTGTTCCATGCTGAAGCTTGCGACCGAGCGGCGCGCGGACATCGCCGTTTCGAAAAACAGCGTCGCTGCGATCACCACCGCCAGCGCCACCAGGATGAGTGCACTCATGAGAATGACGCCACGCTGTCGACGCCGGTTGATCATCCGGCCACCTCGATGAGGCGCGTCAGCCGACCCCAGTCCTCCAGTTCCAGGGTGACTTCCACGGCGATGGGGCGCCAGCGCAGCTCACGCTCGGGCCGTGCGCCGCCGCTGAGCGTCGGAGGCGGCCAGCCCTCCTGCCAGGTCCGGCCATCGTTCATGTAACGCAACTTGAATGCGCGCACGCCACTGAGCAGTTCGCGTGACACCGGCGCAGGCTGCAGCTGCGCATCCAGCACGAGCCAGTATTCGCGGTACAACTTGCCGCCGCGCAATGCATAGCGCACCCGCTGCAGCGTACTGCGTTCCACCCCGATCGGGTTCATCCAGCCGCCGCGCGTGAACGTGACTTCATCCGCACCCAGCAATGCAGGCACATATTCCCCACCCAGCGGTTCGCGCACGGGACGCGGATTCAGCTGACTGAAGTCCTGCACGAAGCTGCGCATGGTGAACTGCACGTCCTGCAGGCGCGTCGCATTTGCGCGCACGCGCTCACGACTGCCGAGCGCCTGCTGCATGGCTTCGAACGACATCACCGCGAGAATTGCTGCGATCAGCACGGCGATCATGATCTCGACCAGGGTGAAGCCGCGCTGACTTTTCATGGTGTCTTGCCGGGGGCAGGCGTTGCGCCCGGGGGAGGCGTGCCGGGGCCGGGCGCGGCGGCCAGGCTCCAGTCAGGGTCAACGCCGCTGGCCTTTGCCGCACCAGTGCCCACGAATCCGTAGGCAGTGGCAAGCGCCGGGAAATCAGCGTCCGTGGTTGCGGCGGCGGCTTCCTTCCCCGCAGCAACGGCCGCAGCCACCGAAATATCAATGCGCAGGATGCCGGCGATGCCCTGATCGCTGATCTCCTGTCGCCAGCGCCAGTTGCTGCCGGCGTATTCAGTCGTGCCCATGACGACGCCCGCCGCGGCCGGTGCGCTGCCGAGCCGCAGCTCACTGATGCGATTCAGCGCCACCCATTCAGCGAAAGATTTCTCGCGCAGGTGCCCCACGCTGTCCGCAGAGGATGCCAGTGTCGTCATGAGCGCCCCGATGCCCAGCGCGATCACAAACAGCGCCACGACGACTTCGATCAAGGTGAAGCCGCGCATGGCGGGACGCAAGCGGTGCGCGCTCATGTGGCGGCCACGATGTCTGTGGCCAGGACACGATCGGAATCGGGCGAGGGAGCAAAACGCACGCCACCGGCAGCCTGCTCGCGGCGCAGGGTGAGCTCGAACAGGTTCAGGTCGCCGCTGGAGTACAGCATGATCTGCGGCACCAGCTCATCTTCCTTCACGGTTTCGCGTGGCAACACGATGTCGCGGCCTTCAATGCTGAGTTCCATCACCAGGCCGGTCGCAAGATGTCGCACGCGTGTCGCGGTATCCTCTTCGACCCGCTGCCAGCGGCCGCTGCGCGGCTCGTACACCAGGAATTCATAGCCACCGATGAAGCAGCGCATGCCGTATTCGCGATTCTGCAGGCCTGCCTGGTCGCGCAGGTAATCGGTCAGCGCCAGGATCCGCTCGCGCTCTCTATCAAGATCCCGATCACCGCCAGTCACGCCGAGCGACAGCACGGCGCCGGCGATCATGATGCCGATGATCAACAGCACCACGAGAATTTCGATCAGCGTGAAGCCGGCGCTGCGGCGCCGTGGACTATTCGTCCAGATTCCAGTTGCCGATATCCGCATCGGACTTCTCGCCGCCAGCCTGTCCGTCAGCGCCCAGTGTGTACAGATCGAGGTCGCCATGTGTGCCGGGGCTTTCATAAACGTAGTCGCGCCCCCAGGGGTCCTTGCTCACGCGTTTGATATACCCGCCATCTTTCCAGTGCGTGACAGCAGGATCGGCTGGCTTCTGCACCAGGGCAGCAAGACCCTGATCGGTGGTGGGGTAGCGGAAATTGTCGAGCTTGTAGAGCGTCAGTGCGGTTTCAAGCTGGCGGATGTCCTGCTTGGCCTTCGACACGCGCGCGTTGTCGACATTGCCCATCAGCTGCTGCGTAACCACCGCGGCCAGCAGCCCGATGATCACCACTACGACCATGATCTCGATCAGCGTGAATCCGCGCTGCAATCCGTGATTCCGGCGAGTCATACTGGATACCTGCGGCCTGACAAAGAACTGGCCGGATCATAGCAAACGGTACCTGCAATCCCGTGACATCGCACACATCCCGTCCCGATATCGCAAGGTCGCTGAACTGCGACGGCCGTTATGCCGTCGGCTTGGCGCTGTGCGTGGCACTGCTGCTGGCGCCGCTGGCAGGCGGCGAGACCCTGGAACGGCTGTGGCGCTTCGAGCGTGGCGCGGTGGCTGC